>JAILPB010000081.1 GCA_024690485.1 Butyrivibrio sp.
CAAAACTTGCGCAGCTTGGAAGTGCAGGAAGTTCATCCTCCAGCACCACCAACCAAAATACAAGCAATAGTGGAAGTGCAAACAATAGTAGCAATACAAGTAATCAAAATACAAGTAATAACAGCAATACAAGCGGTGCAAGCATACTTCGAATTAGGCCAGTTATTTTGCGAACGATGTACTAGATATTTATGTACATGTCTCAGATGATTTCTTAAAAGGAGCAATGCAGATTCTCAAGACGGAAGACGAATAGAATACTCAGGGTAGAGAAATAAATAGAAATGTGGTAATATACAAAAGGCTATGACCAAAAGTGTCATAAATATTGAAAAACACAGTAAATCATTACTTTTTAGAAGGAGATAAATTACCATGAAGCTTGGAATCGTCGGGCTTCCGAACGTCGGAAAGAGTACCCTTTTTAATTCACTTACAAATGCAGGAGCACTTGCAGCAAACTATCCTTTTGCAACTATTGATCCTAATGTAGGAATCGTTGCAGTACCGGATAAGAGACTTAAGCTCCTTGGTGACCTCTACAATTCTAAGAAGGTTACACCTGCTACAATTGAATTCGTTGATATCGCAGGTCTTGTAAAGGGCGCGTCAAAGGGTGAAGGACTTGGAAACCAGTTCCTTGCTAACATCCGTGAGACTGATGCTATCGTTCATGTTGTAAGATGCTTTGAAGATCCTAACGTTGTTCACGTTGATGGAAATGTAGATCCTGCAAGAGATATTGATACTATCAACCTTGAGCTTGTATTTGCAGACCTTGAAGTTCTTGAGAGAAGAATCGCAAAGACAACAAAGGCTGCAAGAATGGATAAGGCAGCTGCAAAAGAGCTTGAGCTTCTAAATAAAATAAAGGAAGTTCTTGAGTCAGGTAAGATGGCAAGAGAGCTTGAACTTGATGATGAAGATGAGAAGGCTCTTATGAATACTTACGACCTTCTTACATGGAAGCCTGTTATCTACGCAGCTAATGTTAAGGACGACGACCTTGCAGATGATGGTGCATCAAATCAGTACGTTGCTGCTGTAAGAGAACTTGCTGCTAAGTCAGGAAGCGAAGTATTTGTGATCAGTGCTCAGATCGAAGCTGAGATCTCTGAGCTTGAGGCTGATGAGAAGGCAGAGTTCCTTGAGAGCCTTGGTCTTTCAGAGTCAGGCCTTGATAAGCTTATTGCTGCAAGCTACAGAACTCTCGGACTTATGAGCTTCCTTACAGCAGGTGAGGATGAGACAAGAGCTTGGACTATTAAGATAGGTACAAAGGCTCCTCAGGCAGCAGGTAAGATCCATACAGATTTTGAGCGCGGATTCATTAAGGCAGAAGTAATTAACTACGAGGATCTCCTTCGCGGAGGATCCCTTGCAGCTGCAAGAGAAAAGGGCCTTGTTCGTATGGAAGGAAAAGAATATGTTGTTCAGGATGGAGATGTTATCCTGTTCAGATTTAATGTTTGATATATAACTTCACATAGTTGCATTGTAATCAAAAATGGCCTCACTTTTTTACAAAGCGAGGTCATAAAATTTGTGCATAATAAACAAAACAACTGGTTGGATTTTATACAATATAATGCAGAGTATAGAAAACTATAAAATTGACAAAATATATATTGCGTTTAACAAATCCCTTCCGTATAATCAGCTACGGTTCAAAAATAAAAATTTGGCAAAGCAGGCGAAAGCCTGTGGCGCAAAGCTATAGGGACTTTAACATGTCAGCCAGTTGCATCTTAGTTTGGATTTTTAGAAAGCATGAGAAAAGGTTTCTCGTGCTTTTTTTATTCCATACTGGTTTTTATTTTATGTTTTTTGTTTTTATTAGATTGCGAAGAGCAATCAGAAAGGTAAGTTATGAAAAAGAGTAGAAACATGGTTCGCAGCATCATCCTCATTGCATCAGTTCTTGCACTGCTTATGGCTGCTTGCGTTGGTTACATTGGTTATAGTCATATTAAGAAAGCTTATATGACTTCATTTGCTGAAGGCTTGCAGGCATCAGCTGTTTTGCTTAGTGATTCTTTATCACACATGACAGAGGGCGACTGGACCTTATCAGAAGATGGTCAGCTCCTTAAGGGTGACGTGGCTATGCATGATATGCTCCAGGATCAGTTTGATGGTATTAGCGAACAGACAGGTATGCATTATACATTGTTCTTTGGCGATACCCGTTATGTTACTACTCTTGCTGATGCAGAGTCCGGAAAGCGTATGGAAGGAACACAGGCTTCTGAGACGGTAGTTAACGAGGTTATCAAGCAGGGAAATACATATCTTGCTGAGAACTTCGAACTTGCAGGTCAGAACTGGTATGCATACTATCTTCCTATTAAGAATTCTGACGGTTCAGTAGTTGGAATGCTTTTCGTTGGACGTGATACTTCTATTGTAGATGCGAACATGGCTGCAGCAGCTCGTGCAATCGTATTTACATTTGTGGGCTTCTTCATATTTAACTTCTGCGTAGCTCGTATTCTTATTACAAGATCTACCAGAGCAATCCGTGATATCGTAGGCGGACTTCAGAAGCTTGAAGATGGTGAGCTTTCATTCTATATTGCAGATCGTACATTTAATCGTAAGGATGAGCTTGGCGTTATTGCTGAAAGCTCTGCACAGGTTAGAGACAAGCTTCAGGATGTTATCAGTGCAACCAAGAAGCTTTCAGAGGACGTTACACAGTCAGGTGTAAACCTTGCTTCTTCTGCTGAGTCTGCTTCAAGAGTAGCTGAGCAGGTTACAAATGCAGTTGAGGATATCAGCCGTGGTGCTCAGTCACAGGCTGAAAGCGTAGAAAACTCAGTTACTAATACAAATGAGATGGGTGATAGCATCGACGATATCACAGCTAGAGTTGAGGATCTCTCAGCAGCTGCAGATGAGATGCTTACAGGCGCTAACCGCACAGTAGATACACTTAGTGACCTCATGGACAAGAATCAGAATGTAATGACTTCTATGCAGGATATCAACGCTCAGATCCGTCTTACAAATGATTCAGTTAAGAATATAGCTGAGGCTTCAAGCGCAATTACTGCTATTGCTGATCAGACACATCTTCTTTCTCTTAATGCTTCAATTGAGGCTGCAAGAGCAGGAGAGTATGGTAAGGGATTCTCGGTTGTAGCTTCTGAGATCGGAATTCTTTCAGAGCAGTCTAAGAATGCTGCTGTTCAAATTAAGCAGATCGTAGATGCCCTTGTAGAAGAATCTGAAAAGAGCGTTGTAACTATAGAAGAGCTTAGCAACAGTATTCAGGAGCAGAACTATCAGCTTACTAATACAAAGGATGATATGGATTCTGTTGTTGTTAATGTAAATAATGTAGGAAACTCAACTCAGATAATTGCTCAGAAGATTCACCTTCTTAATGAGCTTAAGACCGGATTCTCAGATATCATTTCTGAGCTCTCAGCTATTTCTGAGCAGAATGCAGCTTCTACACAGGAGACAAATGCTTCTATGGAAGAGCTTAATTCTACATTCGCTCTTATCAGCGATGCTGCAAATGACCTTCGTGAGATGGCAGAGACTCTTAATGAGAAGATGTCTTACTTCACATTAGAGAACATGTCAGCATAAATATAAAAAAGAATTTATAAAAATATAATAATCAGAGAAAATCAAAATAAAGTACAAGATTTGCGAATGAAACTTGTGCAGACACAATATATTGTGGAAGGCGCTGCCCCAAATTAATGGGACAGCGTTTTTTTTGGGAAAATCAGCATGGGAGCCATTTCTCAAAGGTTGTTAAAAAAATAAAAATAGTATATTATACATGTAGGTGGTAAAAAGTGTCACAAAGTGGTGACAAATGGTATAAAAGTGGTAGAAAATCATGGGAAAGGCATACAAGGGCGAATACAGCCATTCAATCGATGCAAAAGGTCGACTGATCATCCCGGCTAAGTTTCGCGAATTGCTCGGTGAACAATTCGTTGTAACTAAAGGCTTTGACGGATGCTTGTTTGTGTTTGACCAAAATGGATGGGATGCTTTTGAAGAGAAACTCAGAGCTCTACCTATGGATATACCCGGTGCCAGACAGATAGGAAGATTCTTTATGGCAGGCGCTGATGATGTAGAAGTTGATAAGCAAGGCAGAATTCTTTTAAAAGCAAATTGGCTCTCCCACGCCGGGATTGAGAAGGAAGCGGTTGTTGCCGGTGTCGGAAACAGAGTTGAAATCTGGAGTAAGGAGAAGTGGGAAGAGGCTACAACCTTTGATGATATCGATGCAATAGCGTCTAAGATGAGCGAGTATGGTTTAAGCATCTAAGCCGTGCGATTGCAAAAACAATTGCAGAACGGATTGCTTGCAAGACGTGATGCAAATGTTTTTGGAAACATAGGGCGGATGCCCTCCAACGAGAAATACGGAGCATTTCGAGTCCGGTGCACGGCTGTAAGGGAAGAGAACAAGATGGAATTCAAGCATTATTCAGTACTTTTGAATGAAGTAATCGAAAATCTGAATATTAAACCTGATGGGATTTATGTGGACGGTACCCTTGGCGGCGCCGGACATTCAAGCCATATAGCAGAGAAACTTGGCGATAAGGGCAGACTTATCGGCATTGATCAGGATGAGGATGCTATCGCTGCTGCAAGAAAGAGACTTGAAGTCTTTGGGGACAAGATCACTGTCATCAGAGACAACTATGAAAATGCTGTAAGCAGAATCAAGGAACTTGGAATAGACGGTGTTGACGGCATTTTATTGGATCTTGGAGTTTCATCTTTTCAGCTTGATAACGAGGAGAGAGGTTTTACCTACAGATTCGACACACCACTTGATATGAGAATGGACAGAAGGCAGGAACTTACAGCCGGAGTCATCGTAAATGAGTTCTCTGAAATGGAGATTTTTCATATCATAAAAAATTACGGCGAGGATAAATTCGCCAAAAACATAGCAAAGCACATAGTGGCAAACAGACAGAAAAAGCCTATTGAGACGACTTTTGAACTAAATGAGATTATCAAGGCTGCCATCCCTGCAAGAATGAGGGAAAAGGGAGGTCATCCCTCCAAGAGAACATATCAGGCACTTAGAATTGCCTGCAACAGAGAACTTGACGTTTTAGAGAATTCTCTTGATGGAATGATTGATTTTCTTAATCCCGGTGGAAGGATATGCGTTATCACTTTCCATTCTCTTGAGGACAGAATAGTTAAGAATAATTTCAGAAGAAATGAGAATCCATGCACATGTCCGCCGGAGATACCGGTCTGTGTATGCGGTAAGAAATCAAAAGGAAAAGTAATAACAAGAAAGCCTATTCTTCCCAGCGAAGAAGAACTTGCAGAAAATTCCAGAAGTGCCAGCGCAAAGCTGAGAGTTTTTGAAAAAATCAGTAAATAGAATTAAATAAGGGGGTATTCCCCAGAGGAATCATTATGGAAAAGAGATACATTCACGGAAATACAGCAAGACAATTAAATGAACCTGTTCGGAAAAAGGAGAGGGAAATTCCGCTTCACGTCCAGAAGAGAGTACAGGCCAAAAAACGTGCTCACCGCATGAGCTTCGGATATTTGTTATTTTTGACACTTGCAGTTATCGCTACAGGGGTTATACTTACATGGTACATTACGTTACAGGCACAGATTAAACAGAGCGTAAAAACTGTTTCATCTTTAGAGGCTCAGCTTAACACCTTAAGACAGGATAACGACGAAGCTTATAACAAGGCTGTGAGCAGTCTCGATTTGGAGGAGATCAAGAGGATTGCCATCGGAGAGTATGGCATGACCTATGCAACTGAGGGACAGATTATCACCTATTCAGATGAGGGTGGTAACGATTATGTCAGACAGGTTGCACCTATACCTGATGGGGACTAAGGTTTTAGGTCTAAGAGTTTGGGAAAAGTTATGAGTAAGAAAAAGAATAGAACACAGAAATTTACATTGGGAATGAAGAGGAAGCTGGCAGTGCTGTTTACGATAGTACTGGCAGCTTTCGCCTGTCTAAGTGTCCGGTTGTTCCTGATAACAAGGGACAACGGCGACGAGTATGAAAAGCAGGTTCTTTCCCAGCAAAAATATGATTCTACGACAATCCCGTACCGGCGTGGAGAGATAATTGACGCCAACGGCACGGTACTTGCGTATAGTGAAAAAGTATACAATGTCATTCTTGATGCCAAGATAGTCCTTTCGAAGGATGAGTATCTTGAGCCTACAGTCAATGCCCTTGTACAGAATTTTGGTTATAACGAAAGCGAACTTAGATCTTATATATCTGAAAATCCTACATCTCAGTATTACATCCTTGATAAACAGCTCACATATGATCAGATCAGTACTTTCCAGGCTCTTATTACAAAAGGTACCGACACTTTTGATAAGAACGTACAGGGAGTATGGTTCGAAGAAGATTACATCAGAAAATATCCAAATAACAGAATGGCCTGCGATGTTATCGGTTTTACAACAAGCGATAATAACGGACTTTATGGCCTTGAGGAGTATTACAACGACGAGCTTTGCGGATCAAACGGCAGAATATATGGATATCTTGACGAGGATTCAAACCTTGAAAGAACAACGATTCCTGCAACTGACGGAAATACCATTGTTACAACTATAGATGGTAATCTTCAGTCGATTGTTGAGAAGCATCTGGCTGAATTTAATGAGACCTACAAGGATGCCTTCCGTGAAGGAAACGGTGCTAATAACGTTGGCTGTGTCATGATGGACGTAAATAACGGAAATGTCCTTGCTATGGCAAGCTATCCCAATTTTGATCTGAATGATACTAAAAATACAGATAATCTTATCGGTATGGCAAAGGTCGACGAGAGAGGGCTTAAGGTTCCCGGAGAGAGTGAGCTTGATTCCGGAGTATACATTACTCAGGAAATGCTTGATGGTATGAGCGACGAGGAAAAAATGTGGAATCTCAACGCTCTTTGGAGGAATTTCTGCATAGCTGATACTTACGAGCCGGGATCTGTTGCCAAGCCTTTTACCGTGGCAACAGGAATAGAAGCAGGAAACATCACAGGAAATGAAGTATATCAGTGCGATGGTGTGCTTGAGATCGGCGGTTACAAGATCCACTGCCACAATACTTATGGTGACGGACAGGTGTCTGTTGCAAGAGGTATTGAGATATCCTGTAACGTTGCCATGATGAAGATCGGCCAGGCAATTGGAACAGATACCTTCTGCAAATTTCAGAAAAATTTTGGCTTTGGATTAAAGACCAATGTGGATCTTGCAGGAGAAGCCAGAACCGAAGGCCTTACCGTAAATGTAGATGATATGGGAAGCACTGAGCTTGCAACCGGAACCTTTGGACAGGGCTTCAACGTTGATATGATTGAGATGATATCTGCATTCTCATCTCTTATAAATGGTGGTAATTTCTATGAACCTCATGTGGTAAGCGCCATAAGAAATTCATCAGGTGCAACAATAAAGAGCATTGAGCCAAGAGTTTTAAGACAGACAATATCTGAGTCAACATCAGATAAGATCATTCAGTATTGTAACCAGGTAGTTGCAGGAGAAGAGGGTACAGGTAAAACAGCCCGTCCTGCAGGATACATGATCGGCGGAAAAACCGGAACAGCCCAGACTCTTCCCCGTGGTAACAAGCAGTACGTAGTTTCCTTTATGGGATATGCTCCTGCTGATGACCCGCAGATAGCAATTTACGTGGTTGTAGACAGACCAAATACACAGGAACAGGATGATGCAAAATTCGCTACAAGAATCGTAAGAGCAGTATTAACAGAGGCTCTTCCTTATCTTGGATATCCTATGACTGAACCTGTTTCAGAAGAAGAGCAGGCAGAGCTTGATTCCTTAAGAGAGAAGGAAATCATGATGGCAGCTGCTTCAAGTTCTTCAGGTTCTGAAGACGGTGAAAACGCCCAGGGCACCGAGGAAGGAACAACAGAGGATGGTGAAAATCCTGAAGGAAATGAAGAATCCTCTGAAGAAGGCGATAAAAAAGAAGATGGCGAAGAAACTTCAGAAGACGGAGAAGAAAAGGAAGAAGGAGATTCTGAAAAGAGTATCTGGGAGCCTATTTCCGACAGCGAAGGCAATCTCTTAAATCCCGAGGAAGAAGAGGAAGACAAGGAACCTGTATGGAAATCCTTCGAGGTTGACCCGGAGACCGGATATTATATAGATCCTGAGACCGGAGGACTTGTTGATCCGGAAGACGGACACCTTATTGGGGGCGACGTTCTCCCTGATTTTAATAACTAAAGAAATACCTGCCTTAACAGGCATATAGAAAGGCAAAAAACATGGATGCAAAAGAATTAGTTGGAAGAAAAGTACTGGTTATAGGTACCGGAATATCGGGAATCGGAAGCACAAAGCTCCTTGGAAAAGTGGGAGCAATTCCTGTAATCCTTGAAGAAAATAAAAATGTTTACGAGAGAGAAATCAGAACAAAGCTTGAGGGCTATAAGGGAGACGATCCTCAGATCATCATAGGAGAACTTCCGGAAGACGTCCTTAAGGAGCTTGCTCTTGTGGTGCCAAGCCCTGCAGTTCCCATGGATTCTCCCATAATGACAAGACTTATTGGCGCAGGCCTTCCTGTGTGGAGCGAGATAGAGCTTGCTTTCAATTTTGCAAAGGGAAGAATGGTTGCTATAACCGGAACAAATGGTAAGACTACCACGACGACCCTTGTTGGCGAAATTATGAAGGCTCATTTTGCATCTACTTATGTTGTTGGAAACATAGGTTATTCTTACGCTGAGAGAGCTCTTGAGATGACAGATGACACTATATCAATCGGTGAGATAAGCAGTTTCCAGCTTGAAGCAGTGGACAATTTCCATGCAAATGTTTCAGCAATACTCAATATCACTCCGGATCATTTAAACAGGCATCACACCATGGAATGCTATGTGGAGATGAAAGAAAATATCACACACAACCAGACAAAAGATGATGTGTGCGTTCTTAATTATGACAACGAGTATACCCGCGATTTCGCATCAAGATGCCCTGCAAGGGTGGTTCTCTTTTCTACCGAGGAAAAACTTGAAAACGGTTATTACCTTGAGGGAGAGGAGATTATGCTTGCAGAAAATGGCACCTCTGTGAGAGTCATGAATATACATGATATGAACCTTGTGGGAACATGCAACATCCAAAACGTAATGGCTGCTATTGCCATGGGAAGAGCAATGGATGTTCCTATGGAAACAATCCTTCATGTGGTTAAAAACTTCAAGGCTGTCGAGCACAGAATTGAGTTTGTTGCCACAAAGAACGGCGTCGATTACTATAACGATTCCAAGGGAACAAACCCTGATGCTGCCATCCAGGGCATTAAAGCTATGTGCAAGCCCACCTACCTTATTGGCGGCGGCTATGACAAGGGCAGTGAATATGATGAGTGGATTCAGGCCTTTGACGGAAAAGTTAAAAAGCTGGTTCTTATCGGTGCCACAAAGGAAAAGATTGCCGAGTGCGCAGATAAGAACGGTTTCCATGACTATGTTTTTATGGACAGCTATGATGCTGCACTAAAGTTTTGTACTGAAAATGCTGCAAGCGGAGAAGCAGTACTTCTTTCACCTGCGTGTGCAAGCTGGGATATGTTCCCGAGCTATGAAGTTAGAGGGAAACAATTTAAGGACTATGTAAATAGTCTGTAAGGGGGATTTATATGCAGGCAGTAGCAAGAGCCGCAAATGGACCCGGAGTCAGAAATAAGAAGGAACACTACGTGGATTACAGTATGATCTTTATAGTGCTGTTCCTGCTTACGTTCGGACTCATAATGGTCTATTCAACAAGTTCATATGAAGCAAATGTCAGGTATGGAGATTCGGCATACTTTTTTAAGCATCAGCTGATTCCTACGCTTATCGGTGTGGGAGCAATGATCGTAACATCCAGGATTCCGTATAATTTATATAAAAAGCTGGCAGTTATCGCTTACGTGGCATCTGCAATAGCTATTCTCATGGTTTATTCGCCCATGGGAAGAGTTGTAAACGGAGCAAGAAGATGGTTTACGCTGTTTGGATTTTCTGTCCAGCCTGCCGAGATATCAAAGCTTGCCATGATCATTGTACTTGCAACATTGATCAGTACACTTGGTAAAAGAATTAACCAGCCCAAAGCCTTTTGGATTGTTTTGGGAGTGCCTGCACCCATATGTTTGATGGTGTGGAAGATAACTTCAAACCTAAGCTCAGCAATTATTATCTTTGCAATAGCATTCTTTATGCTATTCATTTCAACTCCTGACTACAGGAGATTTATCATCATAGCCATAGCAGGAATCGGAGCGGCGGCAGTGGGCGTTATGCTTGTGGTAAAATCCGGATTCAACAGCTCCATGAACTATCGATTTGCAAGAATCCTTGCATGGCTTGATCCTGAGGCCTATGTAAATGACAAAGGCTATCAGACTCTTCAGGCTCTCTATGCCATAGGCTCCGGAGGAATCTTCGGAAAAGGCCTTGGAGAGAGTATGCAGAAACTGGGATTTATTCCCGAGGCACAAAATGACATGATTTTCTCAATCATATGCGAAGAACTTGGACTTTTTGGAGCTATAGCAGTTATGCTCATGTTCCTTCTCCTTATCTGGCGTATGATGATCGTAGCCAACAACGCACCTGATATGTACGGAGCGCTTCTTGTTATAGGCGTGATGGGACATATTGCAATACAGGTAATACTGAACATTGCCGTTGTAACAAACACTATCCCTAACACGGGAATTACGCTGCCCTTTATTAGCTACGGCGGAACTGCCACAATTTTCCTTCTCCTGGAGATAGGAATTGTATTTAACGTGGCAAGAAATATTGAGATGTGATCATGAAAAAAAGACGAAGAAAAATCGGTAATAAACGCCTGTTTATTATTCTTGGATGCGTATTGGTATTTTTTGTTACCCTTTTATGCATAAATATTTATATTTATAAAAATTATACAATAAAAAATACATATGTTGACGGTAATACGCATTATACTGACCAGGAAATAATGGACATGGTCATGACAGATTCCTTTAGTAAAAATTCAATATATTTATCTTTGAGATATCGAGATAAAGCAATTACCGGAATACCGTTTATTGAAAAGATGGATGTAGAAGTACTATCGCCGGATACTGTTCGAATTAACGTATACGAAAAAGCGGTAGCCGGATACGTAAAATACCTGGACAGATACATCTATTTTGACAGGGATGGAATAGTGGTTGAGGCTTCAAATGAGGTTACAGAGGGAGTTCCGCTGGTTTTGGGACTGAACTTTGACTACGTGATCCTCCACGAAAAGCTTCCCGTCGAAAATGAAGAAATATTCGCACAAATACTTGATATCACACAATTATTAACGAAATATAATTTGGATGCCAACAGGATTTTCTTTGACAGTGACTATAATATTTATCTATATTTCGATGATGTCGAGGTGGCTTTGGGTACGGATGAGAATATCGACGAAAAAATCATAAGATTGCAGTACATACTTCCGGAACTTCAGGGAAAGAGCGGAATACTGAAGCTGTCAGAATATAATTCGAATTCACAGAACATTACTTTTGAGGAAAAAAACTAAAATTCCATGTTGCGAATTTTATTAAAAAAAGATAATATAGCTTGTAGGAGTTTTAGGTTATGAAGGAGGAGCACTATCTTGCTAGAACTTAAGTCGAATGAGGCCGAATCCGGTGCCAAGATCATTGTTGTTGGGGTTGGCGGTGCAGGAAATAACGCTGTAAATAGAATGGTTGAGGAAAATATTTCCGGTGTTGAATTTATCGGAATTAATACAGATAAGCAGGCATTGCAGCTTTGCAAGGCCCCTAAGCTTTTACAGATCGGTGAGAAGCTTACCAAGGGTCTCGGAGCAGGAGCAAAGCCTGAAATTGGTCAGAAAGCCGCAGAGGAGAGCATGGAAGAGATTTCTGCAGCACTCAAGGGCGCTGACATGGTATTCGTTACCTGTGGTATGGGTGGCGGAACCGGTACAGGTGCAGCACCTGTAGTAGCTAAGCTTGCAAAGGAGATGGGAATTCTTACTGTTGGTGTAGTAACAAAGCCCTTCGCTTTTGAAGCAAGAGTACGTATGCAGAATGCCCTCGCTGGCATTAACACAATAAAGAACAACGTGGATACCCTTATTGTCATTCCGAATGATAAGCTGCTTCAGATCGTCGACAGACGCACAACAATGCCTGATGCGCTTAAGAAGGCAGATGAGGTACTTCAGCAGGCTGTTCAGGGAATTACAGATCTTATAAATGTTCCCGCAGTTATCAATCTTGACTTTGCTGATGTACAGACTGTCATGAAGGATAAGGGCATCGCTCACATAGGTATCGGTTCAGGTAAGGGTGATGACAAAGCAACTGACGCTGTTAAGATGGCAGTTGAATCTCCTCTTCTTGAGACAAAGATAAACGGTGCATCAAACGTTATCATCAACGTATCCGGTGATATCACACTTATGGATGCATCTGTAGCATCAGACTATATCCGTAGTCTTGCAGGTGATGATGTTAACATCATCTTTGGTGCTATGTATGACCAGTCAATGTCTGATACATGTAACATCACTGTTATTGCAACAGGTATTGATGACAAGTCAAACAATGTAGCAACTGCTGCAGCTAAGCCTCAGGTACAGGCAGCACCTCAGCAGCCTACAGCACAGCAGATCACACCTGCTGCAGCAACTGTACAGACACATGTACAGCCTACAATTGATACACTTACCAGTGCGAAGGCAGTAAGCGCACCTGTTCAGAAACAGGCAGCACCCGCGCCCAATCCAAGACCTACTGTAGGACTTAATCGCACACCTGAAGTTAGAAGTTCAGTAGAAGCTAAGAGCCTCAAGATACCGGATTTCCTTCAGAAGAAATAATTAAAAATGTTGAGCATTTAAGGCAGTCGCAATTGCGGCTGCCTTTTTCATATCGCGCGCAAGAATTTTGCAAGCATCATTCTTTCTTATACATTCGCTTCTATACTACGAAAAATAATGAAAACATTGTGGAAAATTCCGTTTAAGGATGTTACAATAACTTGTGTGGGTAAAAATCTTTAACCCAAAATATTGATTTCGATTGTGCGCAAGGCACGGAAAGGTTAGTGTTATGAAATGTCCTTTTTGCGGTAAAGACAACACTAGAGTTATAGACTCAAGACCTGCTGACGAGAATACATCTATCAGACGAAGAAGAGTTTGCGATTCATGTGGCAAGAGATTTACTACTTATGAGAAGGTGGAGACGATTCCCCTTATCGTTATTAAGAAGGACAATAACCGGGAACCTTACAACAGGGCAAAGATTGAGGCAGGTGTTCTTAGGGCTTGTCATAAGAGACCTGTTAGTGCAGAACAGATAACCAAGATTGTAGATGCAGTAGAGACAGAAGTATTTAACTTAGAGCAGAAGGAGATTCCAAGCCGTATAATCGGTGAGCTCTGCATGGATAAGATGAAGAACCTTGATCCTGTAGCATATGTAAGATTTGCATCTGTTTACCGTGAATTCAAGGATGTTAATACCTTCATGGATGAACTAAAACTTGTTCTTGAGAAGGAAGATGAGGGGCTTATAACTGATACAACTGATAAGAGCACTCCTCTTTTAAAGAGAGAATAAGAAAGACAATATTTTTCCTAAAAAAATAATAATGTCAAAACATTAACAATATGCTTGACATGGTGACTTCATTTCCTTATAGTTTTATGTGCACCGAAAATTTAATAAGGAAAGAAGGATTGTAACATGATGAAAAAAAGTTTCGAGAGGAGAAGCCTTTCAGCGCTTTTAGTTGTGTTATCGACACTGACTCTTACATTGAGCGGATGCTCAAGTAAAAAGGCAGAGGATTCTGGTACTGTGGCAAACGAGCAGACAGAAAGTGCTAGCCAGGAGGATGGCAGCCAAGCTGAAGATGCTCAGGCTCAGAGTAGCACAGAAGATCTTTCTAAGATTGTCGTAGGAATTCCTCAGGACATTGATAGCATGGACCCGCACATGGCAACATCGGCAGGATCCAGAGAAGTATTATTCAATGTTTTTGAAGGCCTTGTTAAGCCTGATTCAGACGGTAATCTTTTGCCAGCTGTAGCCAGTGATTACACAATTTCAGATGATGGTAAGGTTTACACATTTACACTTAGAGATGGAGTTAAGTTCCACGATGGCAGTGAGGTTACGGCTGAGGATGTTAAATATTCTATAGAGCGTAATGCCGGTACTGACGGAACTGATCCGTTGATATCGGCTTTTTCTAATATTGAAAGTGTTGAGATCGCGGATGAGAAAACTATTGTAATGACACTTAAGGAATCTAACACAGAGTTCCTTGCTTATATGACAGTGGCAATCATCCCTGCATCTAACACAGATACAGAGGGTAACCCCATTGGAACAGGCCCCTATAAGTTTGTTTCCAGATCACCTCAGGAGAACATTGTTCTTGAGAGCTTTGATGATTATTGGGGAGAGAAGGCTTACATCAAGGATGTAACTCTTAAGATCGAGGCAAACTCTGATTCAGTAGTTATGGATCTCGAGGGCGGATCAATCGATATGTATGCGAGAGTTACAAGCAACCAGGTGTCACAGCTTTCTGATAACTTCGCAGTATACGAGGGAACAATGAACCTTGTACAGGCATTGTACTTAAATAACAACGTAGAGCCTTTTAATAATGAACTGGTGCGTCAGGCTCTTTGCTATGCTATTGACCCTCAGACAATTATGGATTTCGTATCAGATGGTAAGGGTGTTGAGATCGGAAGTAGTATGTTCCCTTCATTTGGAAAATACTTTGATGCCTCTCTTAACGATACATACAACCAGGATATCGACAAGGCTAAGGAGCTTCTTGCTGAGGCAGGATATCCTAATGGATTTGATTTCACTATCACCGTTCCTTCAAACTATACACAGCACGTTGATACAGCTCAGGTGCTTGTAGAGGAGTTCAAGGAGATCGGTGTTAATGCAACAATCCAGGAAGTTGAATGGAACTCATGGCTCTCTGATGTTTATACAAACAGAGAATTTGAGTCAACTGTAATCGGTGTTGATGCAAGCACACTTACAGCATATGCTCTTTTATCAAGATTCAGATCTGATGCAAGCAACAACTTCATCAACTTCAATAACGCTGATTATGATGCAGCCTTTGATGCAGCAGTTTCAGCAACTGATGATGCTGAGAAGGTAGAAAAGTATAAGGAGTGCGAGAAGATTCTGTCAGAGTCTGCAGCTAACGTATATATTCAGGATCTGCCGGAATTCGTAGTTCTTAACAAGAAGTTTACAGGATATACATTCTATCCGCTCTATGCGCAGGATTTTGCAAAGATTAAACCTGCACAGTAATTTTTAAAACAAAGAAATAAGAGGTACACGCATATGAGATATATTATGAAAAAAGTTCTGAGTATGGCTCTGACCTTATTCGTAGTATCCATATGCGTGTTTTTTGCATTTAGCCTTATTCCCGGAGATCCGGTGACGAGGATGTTTGGAACACAGGCAACACCTGAACTTATTGAGCAGTACAGACAGAAGATGGGGCTTAACGATCCTCTGATAGTCAGATATTTTAGATGGTTTACTTCCTTTATACAGGGGGATTTTGGTACATCCTATGATTACAAGGTTCCTGTAGCGGGAATGATCGCAGAGAAAATCCCAATCACACTTACATTGGCCATTATGTCCTTTGTGATGATGGTCATTATATCCATTCCGATAGGAATTTATACTGCTAAGCATGAAAACGGTATAGCAGACCACATTTTAACAGTAATAAATCAGATAATCATGGCGATTCCACCTTTCTTTTCAGGAATTATCATGACATTTATCTTTGGTATTGTATTTAAATTATTTAAGCCCGGAGGATTTGTATCCTATACAAAGGACTTCTGGGGCTTTATAGAATATCTTATTCTTCCTGCTGTGGCTATAGCTCTTCCGAAGGCTGCCATGGCTACAAAACTCCTTAGAGGCTCTGTAATAGATGAAGCGGCAAAGGACTATACCAGAACCGCATATAGCAGAGGAAATACCACTAACGGAGTTCTATATCTTCATGTACTTAAAAATGCCATGATTCCTGTAATAACCTTTATGGGAATGGCTCTTGCTGATATGGTTGCGGGAAGTATCGTAATCGAGCAGGTATTTGGAATACCGGGAATCAGCAGAATACTTTTGACATCGATTAATAACAGAGATTATCCCGTGGTGGAGACTATTATTATGGGCATTGCCACCATGGTACTTGTGATAAATCTACTTGTTGACATTATATATAGAATTATAGACCCGAGAATTGAGGTCGAGGACTGATGAAGAAGTTTTTATCAATGTTTAAAAAGAATAAGGCTACAGGAAAGAGGAATACCTACCTTATTATGGGAACAATCATAACCGGACTTATTGTCATCATTGTTTTGGTGGGGCTATTTTACACTCCTTATTCCCCGACTAAGATGGATTCCTCTGCAAAGCTTCAGGGCTTTTCCTTTAAGCATATTATGGGAACCGATCACATGGGCAGGGATGTATTTAGCAGAGTTGTCTACGGAAGCAGGATTACCCTTGCTATTGCCACATTTACTGTTCTTATAGGTGCAGGACTTGGAACTATAATTGGCGCCATAACAGGCTATTTTGGCGGCATCCTGGATGAGTTTACAATGAGAGTTGTGGACGCTATGCTTGCTTTCCCAAGCATCCTGTTATCCCTTGTATTTGTCAGCCTCTTTGGAACAGGAACCTACCAGGTTGCCATAGCTCTTGGAATTTCCTTTGTGCCCAGTTTTGCCAGAATCGTCAGAGGCGAAGTTCTTAGGTGCAAAAACATGGATTACGTTGAAGTTGCAAGACTTCAGGGGGTATCTGATCTTAGAATCATATTTGTTCATATTCTTCCTAATATTACGGGAGTATTAGTATCTACTATAATGATTGGTTTTAATAATGCGGTTCTTGCGGAGGCAGGGCTTAGCTTTTTGGGAATCGGTTCACAGCCTCCCTATGCCAGCCTTGGAAATATGCTTTCAGATGCTCAGAGCTATCTGTTTAGCAGACCCAGCTACGTACTTGGCATAGGTGCGACTATTGTACTTATGGTTCTTGGTTTTTCATTCTTAAGTGAGGGCATGAAGAGATGGAAATAATACTTGATGTAACTGACCTTCATATTGAATTTCATGATCATGACAAGCCTGAGACAGTAGTTGAGGATTTTGATCTTATGCTGGAAAAGGGTGAGATTGTAGGCATCGTAGGAGAATCCGGATCCGGTAAAAGTATGAGCGCCCTTGCTATTGCCGGACTTTTGAAAAGACATGCTCTTACAAAGAACGGAAGGATCATGTTTGACGGTCACGACCTTCTGACCTGTGACAGAGATATCTTAAGGTCCTATCAGGGCGATGAGATATCCATGATATTCCAGGAGCCCATGACATCCCTTAATCCTGTTAAAAAGATAGGGTGGCAGGTTGAGGAGAGCCTTAGAATCCATCACAAGGATATGGATAAAAAGGAAAGAAAAAGACGCGCCATAGAGATGATGACCTCTGTTGGGCTTCGCGAGCCTGAAAAGGTCTACAACATGTATCCTCATGAGCTCTCAGGCGGTATGAGACAGAGAATCATGATAGCTGCAGCCATGATAGGTGAGCCTAAGATTCTGATAGCAGATGAGCCAACAACAGCCCTTGATGTGACAATCCAGGCTCAGATAGTTGAGCTTTTAAGAAAGCTTAACAAAGAGAAGGGAACAGCAATTATTTTTATATCCCACGATCTGTCCCTTATAAGGCAGCTCTGCCAGAGGGTTATCGTAATGCAGGCCGGAAATATAGTTGAGACAGGAAAAGTGGAAGATATTTTCAGAGCGCCTCAGATGGCTTATACGAGAAAGCTTATTGCAGCTATTCCCCAGATAGATCTGTGATTTATTTGAGATAATAGGTATTATTTTACGAAAACCTTTTCGTAAATTTATAGTTTACTAAATAGCTTTTTTCGTAGGCTGTCAGCTGATAATAGAACTAGAGTCATGGATTGGAGTTTTTTCATGGGAAGTGACAAGGTTATACAGATTAAAAATCTGAATGTGTTTTATAAAAATCATAAGAAGAGTCCTTTAAGTAAAGATAGAAAGGTTCATGTCTTAAAGGGAGTGGACCTGGATGTGTATGAGGGAGAGATCCTTGGACTTGCAGGTGAGTCAGGATGCGGTAAATCCACTCTTGCCAAGGCTATAGTTGGAATGAACAAGGATTTTACCGGAGAGATCATACAGAAGTATCAGGATGCCCAGATGGTTTTCCAGGATCCTTACTCATCCCTTAATCCCAGTAAGAAAATAGGATGGCTCCTGGCTGAGCCTTTAAAGGTCGATAAGACAAAGAAGTGGACTAAGGAAGAGATTGACGCGAAGGTAAAGGAAATTATAAAGGCCATAGGCCTTACGGAGAATATGCTGGGGAGGTACCCTGATCAGCTATCCGGAGGTCAGAGGCAGAGAGTCAGCATTGGAGTTGCGCTTATGAGATCTCCAAAGGTGCTTATTGCAGATGAACCTGTGTCAGCTCTTGACGTTACGATTCAGGCACAGATACTGGAGCTTCTACAGAACCTTCATAAGGAGTATGGGATTACAATTCTGTTTATATCCCATGACCTTAGGGTTATATATCAGATATGCGACCATGTGGCGGTTATGCGTGGCGGAATCATTGAGGAGTATGGTGCACCGAAGGAGGTTTACAAGAATCCTAAGTGTGATTACACAAAAGAGCTTCTCGTATCTGCAGGAATTAAATAAAGGTAAACTATAAAGATTTTAATTTTTGTGCCGATAAACATATTGTGATAGTTGCTGTGACTCTGATAAAATATTGGTATGAAAGGAGGGGGACATGAGATTAGATAGTGAAAATATCCGCTTATCACCACTTGGTGTTCACGGAAACAGCATCCCCCCGTCACCGGTGCAGGTGCCTTCCACAACCTATCCTAAAACAGGACAGGAACCAAAGGGACAGGCTGATGCCAAGGAGGAAAGTTCATCACAGGAACAGAAAGTTGACAGGAAGAACTCGTCACTATCTAATGTTACAGTCTCACTTGGAAACAGAGACGAATCACTTGTGGGACTTGGTAATATCGGGGGAATACAGACGGGAGTCATGAGAAGAGCAGTCAGCAGTATGCAGAAAGACGCAGTTCTTCATGAATACCAGTATTTTGTTGGAAGTGGAGCTGTTAAGAACGCAGATAACTTTAATAAGGGTCCCGGTATTATTACCAGTGATGAGGACGGCGTTGTTATCAGAAAATAAGGAACCTAACTATTCGCGGACAGGAATCAAATTCCTGTCCGTTTTTATATCATAGGAAATTTCTTTCCTATGATATAAAAACGCTCCGCGAGGATGCGCACTCGCGCGAAAGGAATATGTTGCATTCTGCAACCGCGCTCGGCGCGAGAATGTCGCAAGAGACATTCTTTTCTTATCATAGGAAATTCAATATTCTATGACTTCTTGCGTGCCAAAGCGGAAATGCACGCAAGAATCCTGCGTTCCGCAGGATACGCCCCTCGCTTTGCGAGGATCTAGTCCAATACGAATATTGAATTTCTGATGAAATTCAATATTCTATACATTTCTGCAAATTAAGTCCACGGGCATGGTTAATCGATTAAGTTTCCATTCAAAATTGTATAATATGCATAATTTAACATTTGTTAACCTAGCAAAAGCTTGTGCAAAACATAATATATAGAAGGTTAAAATTGTTAAAATATGACAAATAGCACAAAACAAGAGCGTAATTTGATGAAATTATGTAATAACTAAACAAAAAACTATTTGCATTCCTATTTACAAAAGGCTAAAATATAGAAAACCCAATATAAAAGACGTATCTATAAACGTGATTATATTGTGTTTTGCGGAAACGCAATGGGAGGAATGGAATAGTTTTAGCGGGGGAAGTCATTTTTTTATTCTTCTTTGTGATTTTATTAACAAATCACGTTCCCTTTTCAAAAAGCATTCCATAAAAACTTAATAGCACAGAAAAAATCAGATTTGCGGGAGGATGTAGACATGAACGTTATGCATTCAGAGTGGCGTGGAAGAATTGCGCATTGGATGCGGACTTTGAAGGATGATTTTTACGAACCTATCGGTGAATTCAATTGGGAAGCAGCAAGAACCATGGAGGAGTTGCCCTTTGATCAGCTGGACTGCCTTGAGTTTAATCCGGTGGATACAGGCTATACCTGGGGCAATTTATGGGAGTACTGCTGGTTTCGCTCAAGTATTACACTTCCGGAGAGTGCTGAGGGTAAGCGAATTGTCATGAAGCTTTCTCCCGGCGGAGAGAGCACCCTTTTTGTAAACGGCAAAAGCTTTGGAACTCACAGAGCAGAGTGGGTGTGGGTGCCACATCACTACATCGAGGACAATGTGCTTACAACCTGCGGAAAGGCAGGTGAGAAGTTTGATGTACTGATGGAGACCTACGCAGGCCATTACGTTCCTGAAGCTCCTGATGGTGGATGTGCAACAGGACCGGTACTACCCGGAGCCTACGAGGATCCGGCTATAGAGGGGGAGAGAAGAACCCTTGGAACTTGCACTTTTGGCATCTGGAATGAGGACGCATATCAGCTTTACATGGACGTTGATACTTTAAATCAGCTTCTTGGAACCCTTGATGAGACTTCTCTTAGAGCCGCAAAATTAGCAAAGGGTCTGCAGAAGTTCTCTCTTATAGCTGACTTTGAGCAGGATAAAGAAAAACGTATAGAGAGTTACAAGGCAGCAAGAGAGGCACTAAAGCCTTATCTTGAAGCTGTAAACGGATCCACAATGCCAATTTATTACGGCGTTGGTAATTCACATCTTGATCTTGCATGGCTTTGGCCTATGCAGGAAACCTACAGGAAAACAGCTAGAACCTTTGCAGCACAGCTAAGGTTATTAGAGCAGTATCCGCAGTACAAATACTTACAGAGCCAGCCTGCAGCATATGAGATGTGCAAAAAATACTATCCTGAACTATTTGAGAGAATTAAAACGGCGATAAAGGGCGGACAGTGGATTGCAGAAGGTGCTATGTGGGTTGAGCCTGATACAAACATGGCAAGCGGAGAAGCACTTATAAGGCAGCTCCTTTACGGAAAGCAGTATTACAAGGACGAGCTTGGAGTGGACAGCGTAGTTTTGTGGCTTCCCGATACTTTTGGATATACTGCGGCACTTCCCCAGATACTAAAGGGATGCGGCGTAAAATACCTTGTCACTCAGAAAATATTCTGGTCCTACAACGAGGGTGATACCTTCCCTTATCACTATTTTACCTGGGAAGGAATGGATGGATCCAAGATTACGGCATTTTTGCCTACCAGCTACACCTACAGAACGGATCCATCTCAGCTCTCTGAAGTATGGAAGGGCAGAAGTCAGGCCCAGGACCTTGATGCGTTCCTTTTACCTTACGGATACGGCGATGGAGGCGGCGGTCCAAGCAGAGATTTCATAGAGTACGGCATAAGAGAAGAGAATCTTGAGGGGGCTCCCAGATTCAAGTTTGCAGGACCTGTAGAGTTCTTCGAAGATATGGACAAAAAGGGCGGCCCTGTAAATACCTACACAGGAGAACTGTACTTCTCGGCTCATAGAGGAACCTATACCTCACAGGCTAAAGTCAAAAATAACAACAGAAGAGCAGAGCTTGCTCTTAGGGATATGGAATTTTTGGGAAGTATGGCTGTTTTACAGGATGTTCCCTACGACCTCAAGGAAGCCGGCGACTTATGGAAGGAGGTTCTTCTTCATCAGTTCCACGATATTCTTCCGGGATCCGGTATAGCAAGAATGTATATCGAATCCAACGAGCGCATGGAGAAGGTCATAGAAAAAACCGCAAAGGTGGCAGCAAGATACGAAGAAGCCATTTCTACAGGTAAGAAGGACGGCGCAGTTACTGTGGTTAACACTCTGTCATTTGAGACTACAAGGCTTATAGAACTCCCTGATTCCTTTAAAAAAGGCGCAAGAACCAGGGACGGAGAAATTCTTAAGACTGAAGTTTTTGACGGAAAAGTAACTGCTAAAGTAAAACTTCCTTCACTTGGGGCGGTCACAGTTATTCCCTGCGATGATGAGGCAGAGGATATCCAGGTAAAGGCCACAAAGGATGGCGATGAATTCAGCCTTGAAAACAGCAAGGTTGTAGTAAGGGTTAATGACAAGGGTGAAGTTACAAGCTTTGTTCTTAAGGCTACAGGAGCTGAATTTGCTGCCGGTCCCATGAACAGATTCCATCTGTTTAAAGATGTGCCGAGACTTTTTGATGCCTGGGACATTGATTCAAACTACATAGAGCAGGAGATAGAGGCTGCAAGAAATGTAAAGGTCAGCATAAGCAAAGAGGGTGGCCTGTCAGCAAAACTTCTTGTAACAGGTGAAATAAGTAATTCGAAATTCACCCAGACCATAACCTTAAATGCAGATTCCGACAGGATTGAATTTGAAACTGATGTGGACTGGGATGAGCTTCACAGACTTCTTAAAGTGGGATTTCCTACTACGGTCTATGCCACAGAGGGTATCAATGAGATGCAGTTTGGCTATGTAAAGCGTCCGACTCACAGATCAAGAGCCTATGACAAGGACCGTTTTGAGGTATGTAACCATAGATACACAGCCCTTACCGATGCTTCACGAGGAGCTGCAGTTTTAAATGACTGCAAATATGGAATCAGTATGAATGGTTCTTCTCTGGAGCTTACTCTTCTTAGAGCGGCAGCATCACCTGAGATGAGAGCTGACAGGGGACATCACCGTTTCACCTATGCTTTCACTGCATGGGAAGGAAGCTTTATAGACAGTGATGTCATAAGAGAAGGCTATGAGCTTAATGTAAAACCTCTTATGTTTGAGGGAAGAGCAGAGGACTTTTCCTTTGCCCGGATCGATAAGAAAAATATTTTCCTTGATACCGTTAAGCCTGCAGAGGATGGATCCGGGGATATTATCCTTAGATTCTACGAAGCAGCCGGGGCAGCTACAAAAGCAAATGTGCAGACAAAACTCGAAGGAAGCGCAAGCCTTTGCAATATGCTTGAGGAAAAAACCGAAGCTATAGACAATAATGGCGGTGCATTAACACTGGAGTTTAGAGCTTTTGAAGTAAAAACAGTCAGAATTCATGCTGACTAAAATAAAAATCCTTATCTGCAATACAAGACCTTTTTAGAAAGGAGGGAGGATAAAACAAAAAAGGATTGGGGTTTAGGTCTTACAGCAGAATGGAATATAAAAGATTCTTTTATAGGAGGTGTTTTTCTTTATGAGGAAGAAATTGGTTTCTGTTTTACTGGCATCCGTGATGACTCTTTCTCTGATCGCCTGCGGCGGAGGCGGAAGTACTCCTACAACAGGTGGAGACGAGACTACTTCAGCAACTACTGAGAGTGCAGATTCTGCAGAGAGCACACAGGAATCAGGAGATACTGCTTCATCAGACACAGCGAGCGGTGAGATGACTGAGGTTGGAACACCCAGAAACGAGACTCTTATAGTTGAGACTCAGTCACCTACAGACGTTCCCGGACAATTTAATACTTACATGCAGGGCACGCAGGCCGGATTTGGTATTCATCAGCTTATGAGCGCAATGATGTGGGAAATGGACACCTCAAAGGGTGAACAGTTCGGCGAAGTTGCAGAAGGAATGCCCGAGTCAAACGCAGACTTTACTGAGCATACAGTAAAGATCCGTCAGGGCATCAAGTGGTCAGACGGCGAAGATCTGACAGCAAAAGACGTTGCGTTCACATTTAACATGATCATGAACACACCCGGTATCGCAGCTAGTGATTACTACAATTCAATCTTTGAATCTGTAGAAGCTACTGACGATTACACAGTTGTTATCAAGACAAAGGAATCTTTCCCTCGTCTTGCACTGAAGATGGGTGTAACTATCTGGGGTAATGACCTTAGAATCGTTCCTGAGCACGTTTACTCAAAGGTGGACGATCCTTCAACCTTCAAGGATGAGAATCCTGTAGTTGCAGGACCTTACACAGTAAAGAGCTATGATCCTCTTGGAAAATGGGTTCTTTATGAGCGCCGTGAGGATTGGCAGAACACCACAGTTGGTGTTGTAACAGGAAAACAGTGCGCAGCTAAGTACGTTTGGGTTCGCTATCTTGGTGATGACACCACAAGACAGATGGCTATGATCCAGAACGAAGTTGATATCCTCTGCGAAGTTACTCCTGAAATCCTTACATCCATGATGGAATCTAACGACAAGATCTCCGCATGGTATAACGACTTCCCTTATGCTACATCTGATGACCCTTGCTCAAAGGGTATCGCATTCTCACAGGGCCAGGGTGCTCCTTATGACAATGCAGACTTTAGATGGGCTATCGCACTTGCGATGAACTTTGACGAGATATCAATGAATATCTTCGATGGTGCAGGAAGGTCATCACCGTTTGGTCTTCTTTGCAACACATCTGCTTTTCAGGAACTCTACGCAAAGCCTATGCTTAGCTGGTTTGAAGATTTCGAACTTGATCTTGGCGATGGAACAACCTGCAAGCCTTGGGATTCCGAGTATAAGAACCGTATGGCTGAAAAGCTTGGCATCACAGGCGACGACGCATTCCTTGAGGATATGTTCGGTGTTGGTTGCATAAAGTATGATCCTGAAGCAGCTGAAAAGCTTCTCATCAAGGCTGGCCTCGAGAAGAAGGATGATGGCTGGTACTTTGATGGAAAGCCCTTCACAATTAACCTTACATACCTTGCTGATACAGAAGCTCAGGCAGGACGTGGCGTGCAGGCTGCTTATGACCAGCTCACAAAGTTTGGTCTTAACTGCAACATCTCCTCCGAGTCATCAGCAACATGGGATGCTAACGGCGGAACAGGTAACTTCCAGATTGCCGGATATTGGCCTACAGGTTTCATAACCAAGGACATCTATTCACAGATCAATGGTTGGGATGCTGACCTTATCGTTCCTTTAGGAGAGATTGGTTCAGGCCAGGGTTCAAGATGGAACAGCAAAGAAGCAACAGATATTATCCACAAGATGGCACAGGTTTCTCCTGATTCTGATGAAGCTTATGAGCTTGCTCAGGAATTCATCAAGGTTCAGTTTAAAGAGATGCCTTTCATCTCCTTCCACTCAGGTGTTAAGTTTGTTCCTACAAACAGCACATATTGGGGCAACTATCCTAATGCTGAAAATGCATACAATGGCCCATGGTGGTGGTGGAGCTGCTTCAAGTACATCGTAGCTGAGATTACTCCACAGCAATAAGGGGTTAAAACGGAGGGAGCGTTAAAAATGCGCTCCTTCCGAATTTTAACAGAAAAAGTCAGGTTCAAGATTAAAGAAAAAGGTTGGTGGTTTCGTGAAATTCAGGACATATTTTTTAAAGCGTCTGGCGACGTGGGCGCTGACCATATGGATCGGCGTTACCTTTATATTCTTTGTTCCAAGAATGTTCCCGTCAGATCCCGTAGAATCCATGATAGGACAGATATCTGCCCGCTCGGGTTCCATGGACCCGCAGCAGATGGAATCTTTGAGACGATCACTGAGACTTCAGTTTGGCTTGGAAGGATCCTTGACGGAACAGTATACGACATTTTTATGGAAGGGTCTTCTGCATTTTGATTTTGGACCTTCACTTATGAGTTATCCGGAGCCTGCAGGCAAGATTATTTCTACATACCTTCCCTACACGGTCGGTCTTTCTATGACAGCTACGCTTCTTGCGTGGATTATAGGTAATATGATCGGACTTCTTGCAGGATTTAGGAAAAACAAAAGATCATCGAAAATTCTGGAGGGAATCGCTATCTGTATTTACCCGATTCCTTACTTTCTGGTAGCTTTGGTGTTGCAGATCTTCTTTGCATACATCCTGGGATGGTTCCCTCTTACTACCACAATAAATAACTTTCAGGGATTTAGTGTGTTTATGGCTTCGCTTATAAAATCATCTATTCTCCCTGCACTCTCGCTCCTCCTTGTTGGAACAGGCTGGTGGATCATTTCCATGAAATCACTGGCAGCAACCACATCGGAAGAGGACTATGTACTTTATGCCAGATATCGCGGACTTTCTGAGGGTGTTATCGGAACAAAGTACGTACTTAAAAATTCCATTCTGACTCAGGTTACAGCCCTTGCAATGAGCCTTGGCGGAGTCTTTGGAGGATCTATCATGACAGAGATAATCTTTGGTTATCCCGGAGTTGGTACCCTTATCCAGAAGGCTATTCTGCAGTCAGACTACAATATGATACTTGGTTGTATAACAATTTCCATTGTTGCTATTGCAACCGCAACCCTGATCGTCGATCTGGTTTATCCATTCATCGACCCCAGAATCAGATACTCATAAAGGGGGTGATGACGGATGAAAAAGTTTTGGAAAAATGCGAATTTTGCTTTGAAAGCAGGAATGATCATTACCGCCATATTTTTAATAATTGGCTTTGTGATCTACTTTATACCTCATACAGACCCGTTTACTTTTAATACCTATGATCCAAAGCTCGGTTCAACAAAAGAGCACATCCTTGGAACAACTTCCATGGGACAGGATGTATTGTGGCTCCTTATTGAGTCAATTCACAACTCACTTGTGATCGGACTCATAGTTGCCACCATAGGAACAGTAGTGGGTGTATTTGTGGGCCTCCTTTCAGGTTTTGCAGGAGGATTTCTGGACAGAGTACTTATGGTAATAACAGATACCTTCGTTGTTATCCCGTCTCTTCCTATCCTCATTCTGATGACCTCCCTTATGAAGGGAACATCAACTGTTTTCCTGATTGCCCTTGTGCTTGCCATGTTCGCATGGGCATGGCCCAGCAGACAGATAAGGTCCATGGCTCTTACTCTTAAGGAACGCGACTTCATTCAGACAGCACGTTTTTCAGGTGAGAGCACAGTGCAGATAGTAGTTACAGAGATACTTCCATTTGCACTTACATGGTCACTTTCTAACTTTATGAATGCAACTTTAAATGCAATTGCATCTGAGTCATCACTTGCAGTTCTTGGACTTTCTCCTGCAAACCTTATTTCTCTTGGAAATATGATCCAGTGGGCAAGAGAGAGAAATGCAATCTTTAATCGTCAGTGGCTCTGGATAGGATCTCCTATTGTTGCCACAGTTGTGATGTTTATCGGACTTTTCCTTCTTATCACAGGCTATAACGATTATCTTGCAATGAAGAGAGGCAGGTGAAAAATATGATCAAAGTTGAGAATCTGTCTACCTCGTACAAGACTATCGATGGAGACGTGCACGTACTTAATGACCTTAATTTTACGATTAACGACAATGAGATATTTGGAATTGCCGGCGAGTCCGGATGTGGAAAGACAACACTTTTAAAGACACTCTATGACATCATTGAGTGGCCCCTTGAAATTGATAAGGGACAGATCGTTCTCTCCGGAACAAAGGATGGCAAGGAGTTTTCCTATAAATCAGGGGAAATCAGGAAAACCTGGTGGAACAACATCGCATACGTTCCTCAGGCTGCACAGTCCGTTCTTGATCCTATTACGAGACTGAAAAAACAGTTCATAGACTCCATTCCAAAGGAGGATAGGAAAAAAGAAACAAAGGAAGAAACCTTAAAGAGAGTAGCGGATTATCTGGATGAACTTAGCCTTTCACCGGATATTCTTGAGGCATTCCCGTTCCAGTTATCAGGCGGAATGAGGCAGAGAGTAATTATAGCCCTTGCCACATTCATGTCACCCAATGTGGTTCTTGCTGATGAGCCTACAACAGCTCTGGATGTTGTAGTTCAGAGGGGCATTTTGATGATGCTCATGAGACTTCAGAAGCAGCTTAAAAACACCATGGTAATCGTAAGCCATGACATGGGTGTTCATTATCAGATAACCGACCGCATGGGAATCATGTACTCGGGAAGCATGATAGAACTTGGACCTACAGAAGGAATCTTTGAAGATCCGCTTCATCCTTATACAAAAATGCTTGTAAATGCTCTGCCTAAGGTGGGCGATAAGAGTGCCAAGGTAGGTATTCCGGGACGACCACCGGAACTTAAAAATCCGCCTCCGGGCTGCAGATTTGCCCCGCGCTGCCCCTATGCGACAGACAGATGCAGAAGCGAAGTTCCCGAATTTAGGGAGATTAAGCCGGAGAGATTTGCGGCTTGCCATTTACTAAAGGAGGGAGGTGGAATGATCGATGGCTGATAATTACTTACTTGAGGTAAACGGCGTCACCAAAAACTTTAGAATAGGCGGCATGCTCCGCGGAAAAAAGATGACAGCTGTTGATAATGTATCTCTTAAGATTGGCTCTGATAAGCCTGTGATCCTATCAATTGTAGGAGAGTCAGGCTGCGGAAAATCCACTCTTTGCAAGATGATACTAAAACTCCACACCCCGGATGGTGGAGATATTATCCTGAACGGACACAGCTACAGTGATAAAAAGGGCTACGATCCAAAGCAGTTTAAGCTGGATGTTCAGCCTATTTTCCAGAATCCTTACGAATCCTTTTCGCCAAGAAAAGCAGTTGACACATATTTGTACAACACAGCTTTAAAGCTTGGCATAGCAAAGGATATGGAGGAAGCAAGACAGAAGGCAGACGAAGCTCTAAAGAGCGTAGGAATGAGCCTTAAAGTGGTTGAAGGAAAGTACTCGGCGCAGTTTTCAGGAGGAGAGCTTCAGAGAGTATCCATAGCAAGAGCGCTTATTACAAGGCCTAAGCTGATCATAGCAGATGAGCCTGTGGCAGCTATCGATGCCTCAATGAAGATGAATATTGTAAACCTTTTTAAGGAACTTAAGGACAAATACAATATCTCCTTCATCTATATCACGCACGACCTGTCTACGGCATATTACGTGTCTGACTATATTGCAACCCTCTACAGAGGAGGCCTTATTGAATATGGCCCTGCAAAGGAGCTTATGGATTATCCGGCGCATCCTTACACAGAGCTACTTATGGAGGCAGTTCCCAGGGTTGGAGATAAGTGGAATCAGGAATACGTAATGCCTGATCTCGAGACTAAGGAGTATGCGCTTACCTGCTGCAAGTTTGCACCAAGATGTCCTTATGCTACTGATGAGTGTAAGAAGGGAAAACCTGCGGTAACAGAGCTTAAGGGCGGAAGAAGCGTATATTGCTTTAATCCTTTGAAGGCGGCTTTGGACAGAGAAAAAGAAATCTAGAATAAAATGAAAGGAAAAAGAAGATGGCAGCAACATGGCTAAAAGACACAGTATTTTATGAGATCTATCCTCAGTCTTTTTATGACACAAACGGGGATGGAATCGGAGATTTTAACGGAATTATTGAAAAGCTTGATTACATCAAATCTCTTGGCTGCAATGCATTGTGGATAAACCCTTGCTACGACTCTCCTTTTAAGGATGCTGGCTACGATGTAAGAGATTACAAGAAAGTTGCGCCAAGATACGGAACCAACAACGACCTCTACAGACTTTTCGGAGAGGCTCATAAAAGGGGGATCAGAGTTTTGCTGGATCTCGTTCCGGGACATACCTCAGAAGAACATGAGTGGTTCAGGCAGAGTCAGAAGGATGAAAAGAACGAGTACACAAACCGCTACATCTGGACTGAATTCTGCTTCCAGGGAGCAGGGGACCTAAACTACATAGGCGGAGAAAGTGAGAGGAGCGCAACCTATGCACTTAACTTCTTTAAATGCCAGCCTGCGCTTAACTATGGATTTTTAAATCCCACGGAGCCCTGGCAGCTTCCTATCGACCATCCTGACGTACTCGCCACAAGAGAAGCCTTAAAGGATATTATGAGATTCTGGCTTTCCCACGGATGCGATGGCTTCAGAGTAGACATGGCTGCTTCCCTCGTAAAACATGATGATGAGAAAAAGACAGGAACCAGCGCAGTCTGGAAGGATGTCCGCAAGATGCTTGACGAAGAGTTCCCGGACGCTGCAATGGTTGCTGAGTGGAGTGAACCTCCGCTTGCACTTAGAGCCGGCTATGACATGGATTTTTATCTGAACATTCCCGGCAGCGGATTTGCATCACTTATGCGTGATTATCCTGTGTATGGAAAGTCTGATAAGAAGGATAATTCTTATTTCAAAAAAGATGGTGACGGGGACATTAATCGTTTCCTTGATCAATATATGGATTGGTATGAGGATACGAAGGATATAGGCTACATTTCACTGATTACCTGCAATCACGACACCAACCGTGCTAGGTATACAATGGAACCTGACGAATTAAAAATAGCCTATTCGTTCCTGTTCACCATGCCTGGTGTACCTTTCCTGTACTACGGCGATGAGATCGGCATGAGATATCTTGAGCTTAAGACCAAAGAAGGCGGATATTTCAGAACCGGTTCAAGAACCCCTATGCAGTGGACAAAGGGCAAGAACCTGGGCTTTTCTACAGGCTGCGAAGATAGTCTATACCTTCCTGTTGACAGTGCTCCCGATGCTCCTACAGTTGAGAGCGAAGAGGCTAATCCTGATTCTCTTCTTAATACTGTAAGAAAAATCCTGGCACTTCGTCACAAGGAAGAGGACCTTCAGGCAGATGCTGAGCTTAAGATCCTTTGCAGAGAAAAGGGAAAAGCTTTTGTATTTAAGAGAGGAAACCTCACAATTGCCGTAAATCCTTCTCTTAAGGAAGTGTCAGCTCCCGTTTCCGTAGATGGCGAAGTTATCTACGAGATCGGCAAGGCAACCCTTGGAAGCGAGATTAAGCTTGCACCTCAGACCTTTGTAATTGTTAAGTAAAAGCATTGCGACTACCGGCTTATAAAGGCTTCGGGCATTGTGGATAATCACGGTGCTCGGAGCTTTTTCTATTTTGCAGGGTGGTGGATGGTTGAAAACTCTGGCTTAGAGTCCGGGGACATGCAGGAGAATATCATATAGTATTTTGAAGATGCCATTATTCTGGGATTATTAATGATAAGGATAGAGTAGGCTTATAAATGTAATATAGTGCCTCGTGTACGTAAAAGCGATAAATGTTGTGCTGTTTTGAATGCACTTGGAAATATAGCGCAAAAAAATCCTGAGGTTACCATGAAAACAACCCTTTTTCGATCATTTTGATGGTGATTTGGAAATATATGGCAGAAAAGTGCTGGGGTTACCATTGATAGAGCCTAATTATAGGGTAACCTTAACATCAAAATGGCGTATATTTCCAAGTGTGCGTAATAATATGAATCTATTGACGCTAAATGGTAATTATGTTAAAAATGCCAGGATATATAGTGGAGAGGATATTCAAATTCTTCTTGAGTTTTCCCTGATGGCGATATGTGTTCTTGGATGAAATTACAGAAATCCGCACTTGCTGTGGGTTTTGTGAGAATATGATTTGGGTAAAAAAACAAGCCTTATCGACGAAGTCAATTACATTGGTTTGGTTTATATATTCTTGAATTTTGATTCGAGAATAGTTACAATTCTCACTATGAGACATTTACTATATCCGGGTGGACTCTCAGAGTCCACCTACGAAATTCCATTTGAAAAATTATATGAAGAGGGCTACAGAGGGATAATATTTGATATCGACAATACCCTTGTACCACACGGTGCTCCCGCTGACGAGCGCTCTATAGCACTTTTTAAAAGACTCCATGAGATTGGTTTTAAGACACTTTTACTGTCGAATAACAAGGAGCCAAGAGTTAAGAGTTTTGCAGATGATGTGGAGTCGGCTTATATCTATAAGGCAGGAAAACCTTCACTTAAGGGATATTTAAAATCCATGGAGGATATGGAGACTGAGCCTGCCACTACACTTTTTATCGGAGATCAGATTTTTACAGATATCTGGGGAGCCAACAGAGCTGGAATCAGAACAATACTGGTTAAGCAGATCGATAAAAAGGAAGAGATTCAGATAATTCTTAAGAGAAGACTTGAAGCAATAGTTCTCTTTTTCTATAAGAGGAGGAAAAATGACGAGGGATGTAAAGGGTACAACTAAAGTATGCGGCCTCATTGCCAATCCTGTTAAGCATACAGTTTCGCCCGCAATTCACAATACACTTGCAGACTATCTTGATGATGACCTTGTTTACGTTCCCTTTGAAGTTCAAAAGGGGAAGGTAAAAGAAGCTCTGGAAGGGGCACTGTCCATGGGGATTCTTGGACTGAATGTGTCGGTTCCTTATAAGAGCGAAGTTATTCCTTTTTTGCAGGAGATAGATCCTGTGGCAGAGAGGATAGGCGCAGTGAACACGCTGGTAAGAACAGATAATGGCAGCGGCTTTAAGGGCTATAACACCGATTACTATGGCCTTTTGAAAAGTTTTGAGGATTATGACTGCCCTCTTAGGGGAGAGAGTGTGATACTCCTTGGAGCTGGGGGAGTAGCAAGACCTGCCGCCTTTTTGTGTGCTAGGGAAGGGGCTAAAGAGGTCTTTATCCTTAACAGAACTGTGGAAAAGGCTGAGGGCCTGTGCAGGGAAGTTAATGATTTTTCTCAGAGAGATCTGTGCAAGGCCATGAGCATCAAGGACTACGGCAAACTTCCAAGAGACAGGAAGTACATCTGCATCCAGCTTACGCAGGTTGGCATGTATCCTGATAATGACAGCGTGGTTATTGATGATCCCGCCTTTTATGAGCTTATTCACACGGGATTTGATGCGGTTTACAGACCTTTCACAACCAGATTTTTATCACTCTGCAGAGAGCACGGGGCAAGATGCATTTCGGGACTTAGGATGCTTTTGTATCAGGGAATAAGAGCATATGAGCTTTGGAATGATACTACAGTTTCGGCGGAACTTGCTGAACTTGTCTACAACAGACTTCTAAAGGAGCTTATCGGCGGAGAGAACATCCTTCTTATTGGTTTTATGGGCAGCGGCAAGAGCGCTGTTTCCAAGGAAATAAGGAAGCTTATCGGATACGATAGAATCGATCTTGATACTTATATAGAGAAAAAGGAAAAGAGAAAGATATCTGAGATTTTTGCTGAGAATGGCGAGAGCTATTTTAGAGATGTCGAGAGCTTTTCTATGAGAGAGCTGGCAGAAGGTGACAGGAAAAATGTGATCCTTGCTGCAGGGGGAGGACTTCCTATCCGCAAAGAGAATCGCGAGTATATGCATGATTTTGGTAGAATCGTCTTTTTAAAGGCAACTCCCGAGACTGTTTACGAGAGAATAAAGGACGATACCTCAAGACCTCTTTTGCAGACCGGTGACGTCCTTGGAAAAATCAGGGAACTTCAGGATAAACGAAGAGATATCTATATGGAGACCGCTGATATTGAGGTGGATACTGACGGAAAGACTATTCCGCAGATCGCAAGAGAGATTCTTGAAGCTATTTTGTGAGATACATAGAGCCCGGTAAGGCCTGATTTTGGGCTTTTGCCGGAAAATTATTATGTAGCAATGAAAGGATTATGAATGAAGATTTTAGTTATAAACGGACCGAATCTTAACTTCCTTGGAATAAGGGAGAAGAATATATACGGCCTTGAGAATTACGAGTACCTTGAGAATATGCTTGAAACCAAGGGAGAAGAGGAGAATATCGACCTTGAGGTATGGCAGTCAAATCACGAGGGAGACATCATAGATAAGATCCAGGAAGCCTATTTCGACGGAACCGACGGAATAGTTATAAACCCAGGAGCCTACACACATTACAGCTACGCTATTCATGACGCCCTTAAAAGCGTTGAGGATATAATCAAAGTCGAGGTGCATATTTCGGATATCACAAACAGAGAGTCCTTCCGTGCAACCTCAGTTACAGCCCCCGCCTGCAACAAGCAGATCTACGGACATGGTCTTAGAGGCTATGTGGAAGCCATCGACTATATTACATCTTCTCTAAATTAATTGATGTATAGTAGAAAAAAATGGTTGAAAAATTGCAGGGTATAGTTTACAATACTAAAGTTGTTTGATTTGTGAGAATTAGGAGGATTTTTTATGATTTCCGCAAGTGATTTCAGAAACGGTATGACCATCGAAATCGATGGCAATGTATGTCAGATTATAGAATTCCAGCATGTTAAGCCTGGTAAGGGTGCAGCTTTCGTTAGAACAAAGCTTAAGGACATTATCAACGGTGGTGTTAAGGAAACAACTTTCCGTCCTACTGAGAAGTTCCCTGCAGCTCGTATCGATCGTAAGGATATGCAGTACCTTTACGCTGATGGCGATCTTTTCAACTTCATGGACAACGAATCTTATGAGCAGATTTCACTCACACAGGATCAGGTTGGCGATGCTATGAAGTTCGTTAAGGAGAACGAGACAGTTCAGGTTAACTCATACAACGGTAACGTATTCGCAATCGAGCCCCCTCTCTTTGTAGAGCTTGAGATTACTGAGACTGAGCCTGGATTCAAGGGTGACACAGCTACAGGTGCTACAAAGCCCGCTACAGTTGAGACAGGTGCTACAGTTCAGGTACCTCTCTTCGTAAACCAGGGAGATAAGATCAAGATCGACACAAGAAGTGGCGAGTATCTTTCAAGAGTATAATAATACCGTTCTAATTCTGAAAATTTAAAGTATAGACTTATAAGGCAATGAAGATTTTTTATAAAAAGCTTCGTTGCCTTTTTGCTTTGCAAAAATATAATCTGACATCATTTGATTAGGTAAATTAAGGAGATAATGGTAATTGAAAAAAGAACAGTTTATTGATGAAGTAAGAAACGCAGTAGCTTTGCATTATGGAGAAGAGGCTGTTGTCTCTGTCCATGAACAGATGAAGAATAATGGGGTGAAGTACACGGGACTTTGCGTAAAGAAAATCGACAGTAATATAGGTCCAACAGTTTATATAGATGCTTTTTATGAAAGCTTTAAGTCAGGACGTAATTTCGCGGAGATTGTCAGTGAGATAATTAAAATAGTTGAGGATAATACTCCTAAAGAGATGGTTAGTATGGATTTTTTTAGGGACTATAAAGAGGTAAGAAATCAGATCTGTTACAAACTAGTTGGAAAGAGCAGGAACGAAGAGCTTCTTAAAGATATACCTCACAGAGACTATCTGGATATGGCAATTGTTTACTATGTATCCATGGAAGTTGCGGGAATCCTTGGAAGCGTCCTTGTTAATAATGAGCACATGAAATTGTGGGGAGTTGATGAAGAAGCGCTTTTTAATGCAGCTTCAGAGAATACTCCTGCCATAAATCCGGTAAATACTGTGCCTATGGGAGAAATGCTATATAACCTCTCAGGTGGAAATCCGGTCTTTGGAGATGAGGATTACTATGAGGGTATGTTTGTTTCAAGTAATGTCAGGGGCACGAACGGTGCCTGCTGCATTTTATATCCCGGATATTTGCAGAGTATAGCTGCTGAATTTGGCTGCGGATTCTTTATTTTACCCGCTTCAGTACATGAAGTTATCATATTAAGAGAGAACATTATGGCTGCCAATGCAATGTGTCTTGCGGACATGGTTAGAAGTGTCAATTCTGAGTGTTTACAGGAGCAGGATATTCTCTCAGATAGCGTCTATTACTACGATTTTGGTGGTGAAAATAATGTGAAAAAGGTTGAATATGATAAAGAGGCTATGGTATTATAGTTCGGTACGTAATAAATCTGTAACAATTTCGCACCCGTAGTCTAATGGATAGAACGGAGGCCTCCGACGCCTTTAATGCAGGTTCGATTCCTGTCGGGTGCATCTTGATGTTATAGATGGTAAAGGAAAAGGAACTAATGAATTTTAAAGGTATGAATTTTAAAGGCAACAAAAAATCGGAGAATCCGTTTGCAAATCAGGACAAGCGAAATTTCCTGGAATATATTTCTGATAATAAGAAGATAGTAATGCCTGTGATCCTTATTGTGGCAGTTGCTGCTACAGTTGGTATTGCCCTTAGTGCAAATAAGAGAGAGACAGTTGTAACTGATGAAAACGTAGTGGCAGAGGTGGACGAGACTGGAAAGTATCTTGTTCCTGAGGTTGAGCTTGAGAAGAATGCTTACCCTGCCGTTAATGATCTTATGAATACTTACTTCGCAGCATATGCTAGTGGAGATATGGAGACAATAAAGTCTATTTATTCAGGACTTGAGTCAACAGAGGAACTCAGACTTCAGGAAGTATCCAAGTATATTAGCAGTATTCCTACCGTTGATGTTCATACAAAGCCCGGCCCGGTTGACGGAAGCTACGTAGCTTATGTATATACAGAAGTTTTATTTGAAGGTTATGACGCAGCTCTTCCCGGAATGCAGACAATGTATGTATGCACCAACGAAGAGGGCAATCTTTACATCAACGGAGACGTTGTTGATGACAGAGTAACAGAGTATCTTAGCGAGATATCACTTCAGGCAGATGTTGTTGATCTTAACAATGATGTTGCCGCAAGATATAACGATATTATTTCAGCTAACCCTGAGCTTGCTCAGTTCTTATCTGATATGAGCGCAAATATTCAGGTATCCGTAGGCGAGGCTCTTGCCGCTATCGAGGCAGGAACTACACCGAGTGCTGAGGCAGAAGCTACTGAGGGTGAAGAGAGCACAGATGTAGCCGCAGCCCCCGGCGAAGAGACCGCAGAAGCTGTTGAAGGAGATAGCGCTACAGAGGGTGAAAATCAGGAGCAGACAGAGGAACAGCAGCCGGAGGAGACTACAGAGGAAGCACCTGCTGAGACACCTAAGAAGGTTATCCTCAAGGCTACAGATGTAATAAATGTCAGATCTTCTGATTCTGAGACAGCTGATAAGCTTGGTAAGACCGAGAAAGGTCAGGAATTTGAACAGCTCGAAGCTCTTGAAAACGGATGGAGCAGAATCGAGTTTAACGGTCAGAAGGGCTATGTTAAGACTTCATTCTTTGATGTAATAACCGAGGATGCAGAGGCTTCAGAGAATACTGAAGAGGAGGCCGAGGAAAATACTGAGGAAAATACTGAAGAAAAGACAGAAGAGAAGACTGAAGAAAAAACCGAGGAGAAGACTGAAGAGAAAACCGAAGAGAAGACTGAAGAAACTAGCACAGGCGATTCTAAGGTTAGCGCATATGCAACAGGTAAGATGAGAGTATCTGAATCTATTAAGTTCAGAAAGGGACAGAGCACTGATTCAGAGATAATCACAACTATCTATGCAGGAAGTACTGTAGATGTTAAGGAACAGTACGCAAGTGGTTGGGCTAAAATCGAGTACGATGGAAAGAGCGGATATATCAAATCAGAATTCCTTACAAATAATTAAAGAGATGCGAAGGCGGTAGTCGAAAGACTGCCGCTTTTTTAGCTTAAGCACTTAGCGAGGTATTTGCGAGCTTAGTGGGTAAGCTAGTTCTGGCGAGCAGAGCGAGAGCAGAACTTCATTTTTTTTATGATATGCTTTACAATAGACTCATGACATTTCATTTTGAAAGGAGCCGCTATGTTTGAAAAAACAAAGGTTGGAATAATGGGAACCGGTAATATCGCCGGAACAATGGCAACTACCATAAAAGGGATGAGAGGTGTAGTCTGCCACGCTGTTGGTTCAAGGGATTTAAGCAGAGCAGAGAACTTTGCTTCAGAATATAAAATCAAAAATGCCTATGGTTCATATGAGGAACTTTGCAACGATCCGAAGGTTAATCTCATATATGTTGCAACTCCGCACTCAGAGCACTTTGAGAATGTAAAGCTTGCCCTTGAGCATGGAAAGGCAGTATTTTGCGAGAAGGCATTTACTCTTAATGAAGAGCAGGCTAAGGAGCTCTTTAAAATAGCTGAAGAAAATGACGTATTCCTTGCAGAAGCTATGTGGACAAGGTTTATTCCCCTTGGGACTAAGCTTAGGGAGATTCTTGCAAGCAACGTGATTGGAGAAATCTCTCTTGTTACAGCTGATCTTAGTTTTAATATTGCCTGGAAGGATAGAATAAAGAACCCTTCACTTGGAGGCGGTGCGCTCCTTGACCTTGGCGTATATGGCCTTACATTTGCATCTATGGTACTTGGTGATGATGTAACTGATATTGTGAGCCTTGCTACCAAGAATGAAGATGGAATGGATATGCAGGATGTCATCACCCTTAAATACAGAACAGGTCAGATGGCAGCTATTACCTGTTCAGCTCTTTCCTGGGGATCCAATAAGGGAATGATCTTTGGTACAAACGGTCATGTTGAAGTGGATATGATAAATAACTTTGAGAGTATCACAGTTTATGACAATGCCGGATCAAAGATAGGTTTTTATAAGAAGGAAAAGCAGATAACAGGATACGAGTATGAGGTTTCTTCTATAATGAATGCCATCTCTGAGGGCTGGAAGGAATGCCCTGAGATGCCTCATGCGCAGACTCTTAAAATCCTTAACATGATGGACTTTATCAGAAAGCAGAACGGTGTAGAGTTCACTCAGGAGAAGGATGCAAGGATCAAGGCTCAGGACGCAGAGAGTAATTCAGAGGTTCAGACAGAGACCGATGCTCAGGTTGAGGAACAATCCAAAGAGCAGGTAGAGATTGCGGAAGTTCAGGTACAGACAGCTGATGATGCTATTGTAGAAGTAACCAATAATGAAGCCACCAGCGATAGTGAAGTAGCTTCTGAGGAAGTTTCTAAAGATAATTCTGTAGAATAAACTTCTTAAACCGCATAAATAGGGAATTCCTATAACGGGTTTACAAGCTTCTTTAAATAGTGTACAATTCAATCTATAAATTGCATACAATTGAATTTAAGAGGAGGCATTATGAAGACAAAGAGAATATTCGGAATTTTTGCGGCAACTGTATTATCAGCAAGCGTTCTTGCAGGTTGCGCATCCAATAAAACAGAAACAACATCAGAGGATACAACGGCTTCTACATCAGAGAGCACAGAAGCTACTGCAGATGAGACTCCTGCAGCTGATGATCTTCTTGCTCAGATCAAGTCTAAGGGCAAGATTGTATTTGCCATGGAAGGTCAGTGGGCACCCTGGACATATCACAATGAAGACGGTGACCTCGTAGGCTATGACACAGAGGTTGGACAAGCTATTGCTAATAAGCTTGGAGTTGAAGCTGAGTTTGTTGAAGGCGAGTGGGACGGACTTTTCACAGGTCTTGACGGCGGAAGATATGACGCCATCATTAACGGTGTTGAGATCACTGATGAGAGAAAAGAGAAGTACGATTTCACAACTCCTTATGCTTATATCAAGACAGCTCTTGTAGTAACTAAGGACAACACAGAGATCAAGACTTTTGAGGATCTTGCAGGCAAGAAGACAAGTAATTCACTTGGTTCAACCTATGCGGATCTGGCAGCTGAGTACGGCGCTGAGGTTCAGAACGTTGATACATTGTCAGAGACAATCGACATGATGACTTCAGGAAGAGTAGATGCGACTTTAAATGCAGAAGTTTCTTTCTATGATTATTTAAAAGAGCATCCGGATGCTAACATCCAGATCGTAGCACTTACAGACGAGGCATCTGAGGTTTCAATTCCTCTTAGAAAGGGAGCAGAGACAGAAAGCCTGCGCGCTGAAATAGACAAGATAATAGCAGAGTTATCTGCAGATGGGACATTGAGTGCGCTTTCAGAAAAGTACTTTGGAAGCGATATTTCTCAGAAATAATATGAGTGACAGATTATTTGATATACTGACAAGTTCATTTATTAAGATTTTAATACCGGGTATAAAAGTGACGATACCGCTTACACTTTTATCCTTTGCGCTTAGCGTAGTAATTGGTCTGCTGCTTGCCCTTGTGCAGGTAGCAGACATTAAAGTGTTAAAACAGATTTCCAGATTCTATATCTGGATTTTCAGAGGAACACCTCTTATAGTTCAGCTTTTCATAATTTTCTTTGGACTTCCCAATATAGGAATTACGCTGGATGCATTTCCATCGGCAGTGCTTGCCTTTGGACTTAATCTTGGCGCCTATAATGCAGAGGTTTTCAGATCTGCAATCATTGCTATTCCAAAGGGACAGATGGAAGCTGCCTACATGATAGGATTAAGCTATCCCCAGGCCATGGCAAGGGTTATACTTCCCCAGTCATTTCCTGTGGCTTTCCCCAATCTGTTTAACAACCTGATAAGTCTTTTGAAGGACACATCACTTGCTTCAAGTATTACTGTAATTGAGCTTTTTACCTCTGCTCAGCAGATTGCAGCAAGGACATATGAGCCCTTTGCCCTGTATCTTGAGGCGGCGTTTATATATCTTATTTTCTCAACCTTCCTTACCTGGCTCCAGACCTATCTTGAGAAGAAGCTTGTGTGGAAGAGCAAGGGCGGGTCTGACGAAGAGGATGCAGGCAGAAATAAGGCAATGATAGGATAACCGAGGTGTTTTATGCTGGAAGTTAAGGACGTCTATAAGACGTTTTCAAGTGGATATGTATTAAAAGGAATAAATTTCAGGGTTGATAAAGGCGAAGTTGTGGCTGTTATCGGGCCTTCCGGACAGGGGAAAACCACGCTCCTTAGGTGCATGAGTTTCCTTGAGAAGGCGGATAAGGGAACAATTATTTTTGATGATTACTCCCATGACATGACAAGTATTTCTCCTGTTGATATTAAGAAAATCAGAATGGACATGGGCTTTGTTTTTCAGAACTTTAACCTGTTTGGTAATATGACTGCCTATGAGAATGTATGCGAAGGCCTTGTTACCGCAAGGAAGATGAATAAAGCTGATGCCGGCAAAATCGCAAAAGAGGTTCTTGATAAGGTTGGAATGCTGGATAGAGCCGACAGATATCCCGGAGAATTATCCGGAGGTCAGCAGCAGAGAGTTGCCATTGCAAGGGCTATTGCGCCTAATCCCAAGGTAATCCTCTTCGACGAGCCCACAAGTGCCCTTGATCCCGAGCTTACGGGCGAGGTTCTGGATGTCATGAAAAAACTCGCCCATGAAGGAACAACCATGGTTGTTGTAACACACGAGATGAGTTTTGCAAGAGACGTGGCTAAGCGAGTGGTATTCGTAGACGGCGGCGTTGTTGTAGAAGAGGGCAAGGCTAAAGAGTTCTTCGACAATCCAAAGGAAGAGAGAACCAGACAGTTTTTGAAGAGAACCATGAGAGAGTATTGATATATAAAACTCTGTTCTGGAATGAGATTGAAGTGCTTTGTGAAGTTGAAAACACTTCATTGAAATAAAATTCTAAACTTTAAAGCAATAAAGTGCTTGACGTATTTCCACTCCTGTGAAATAATACTTCTCGGACAGTGGTGTCTGCGCAATGGGGCGTAAAGACCTTTAGATCTTTACGCTCTTTTTTGTACATTTTTTTAAATAACAGGAGGAAAATGAAAATGTCTTACGTTGATGAAGTCTACAATTATGTAGTAGAGAAGAATCCCGCTCAGCCGGAATTCCACCAGGCAGTTAAAGAGGTACTTGATTCACTTAGAGTTGTTATCGAGGCTAACGAGGATGAGTACAGAAAAGATGCTCTTCTTGAGAGACTTGTAACACCTGAGAGACAGATCCTTTTCAGAGTACCATGGGTAGATGATAAGGGACAGGTACAGGTTAACAACGGTTTCCGTGTACAGTTCAACTCAGCAATCGGACCTTACAAGGGAGGACTTCGTTTCCATCCTTCAGTAAACCTTGGTATCATCAAGTTCCTTGGTTTCGAGCAGATCTTCAAGAACTCACTTACAAGCCTTCCTATTGGCGGTGGTAAGGGTGGTTCAGACTTTGATCCTAAGGGCAAGTCTGACAGAGAAGTTATGGCATTCTGCCAGAGCTTCATGAATGAGCTCTACAGACACATCGGCGCTGATACAGATGTACCTGCTGGTGATATCGGTGTTGGCGGACGTGAGATTGGTTTCCTTTTTGGACAGTATAAGAGAATCCGTGATTCATACGAAGGTGTTCTTACAGGTAAGGGCCTTACATACGGCGGATCACTTGCTCGTACACAGGCTACAGGATATGGTCTTCTTTACCTTACACAGGAGCTCCTTAAGTGCAACGGCTCTGATATCAAGGGCAAGACAGTAGTTGTATCCGGTGCTGGTAACGTTGCTATCTACGCTATCGAGAAGGCTCAGCAGCTTGGTGCAAAGCCTGTTACATGTTCTGATTCTACAGGCTGGATCTATGATCCCGAAGGAATCGACGTTGAGCTTCTTAAGGAAGTTAAGGAAGTTAAGAGAGCACGTCTTACTGAGTATGCAGCAGCTAGAAAGTCAGCTGAGTACCACGAGGGCAGAGGCGTATGGAGCATCAAGTGTGATGTTGCTCTTCCATGCGCAACTCAGAACGAGCTTGATCTTGAGGATGCTAAGCAGCTCGTTGCTAACGGCGTTCAGGCTGTATGTGAAGGTGCTAACATGCCTACAACAATCGAGGCTACAGAGTACTTACAGGCTAACAAGGTTATGTTCGTAGGTGGTAAGGCTGCAAACGCAGGTGGTGTTGCTACATCAGCTCTTGAGATGAGCCAGAACTCTGAGAGACTTAGCTGGTCCTTCGAAGAAGTTGACGCTAAGCTTCAGCAGATCATGGTTAACATCTACCACAACATCGATGATGCTGCCAGAAAGTACGGCATGGAAGGAAACTATGTTGCAGGTGCTAACATCGCAGGCTTCCTTAAGGTAGCTGAGGCTATGAAGGCTCAGGGTATTGTTTAATACATCGCTTCATAATTACTTTATTTCATAGATTCCTATGAAATAAAGATGCTCCGCAGGATGCACAGCTTGCAGAAATGTATTTATTGCTTCGCAATACTGCTCGCGCGCTAGAATTTTGCAAGCAAAATTCTATTTATAGTATAAATATACTAAGATACCGCAGTGGAAAGGATTTCTTCTGCGGTATCGCTTTATAAAGATTAATATTTATGCATAATAATTCACTTCTATATTAATTTTGCATCGTATTAATGGTAGTATGGTTATTATGAAAAAAATGTGGATATGGAGGAAACGGTATGTTTGTTAATTCATTTTGGGCACTGCTCCCGGCTATCATAGCTATTGCGCTGGCCCTGATCACAAAAGAAGTTTATTCATCACTTTTCATCGGTATAATCGCCGGAGGACTTCTTTATTCTAACTTCAATATTGCGGCTACAATGCAGCATGTATTCGTGGATGGAATGATTGGACAGCTCTCTGACAGCTGGAATGTAGGTATCCTTATTTTCCTGGTTGTTCTTGGAAGCATGGTAATGCTTATGAACAGAGCAGGTGGTTCCGCAGCCTTTGGAAGATGGGCTGTAGAGCATGTTAAGACCAAGACAGGAGCTCAGATCGCAACTATCGTCCTTGGATGCCTTATTTTCATAGATGACTATTTCAACTGCCTGACAGTAGGTTCAGTTATGAGACCACTTACAGATAAGCACAAGATTTCCAGAGAAAAGCTGGCTTACCTCATCGATGCTACAGCTGCACCTGTTTGTATCATTGCACCTATTTCATCATGGGCTGCAGCAGTAACAGGTTTCGTTGACGGCGCAAACGGTCTCACACTTTTTGTAAGATCTATCCCTTATAATTTCTATGCAATTCTTACTATAGTAATGATGCTGTCTCTTACACTTATGAAGACCGATTACGGCCCGATGAGAAGAGCAGAGGAAGGCCTTGCAGATAAAGCTGCAAAGAAAAAGACTTCAGACCATTCAAGTATGACAGGTGCAGAGGATCAGCCGCATCCTCCTGTTTCCGGAAAAGGCCGTGTTATTCACCTGGTTCTTCCAATCGTGCTTCTTATTATCTGCTGCATAATCGGAATGATCTATACAGGTGGATTCTTTGATGGCGCAAGCTTTGTAGATGCATTTTCAGGTTCTGATGCTTCTGTAGGCCTTGTATATGGCTCTGTAGTGGCTCTTATCCTTACAATCATCTTTATGATAGCTACTAAGGTTTTATCCTTTAACGAGTGCATGAATGCAATTCCAGAAGGGTTTAAGAGCATGGTTCCTGCAATCCTTATCCTTACATTTGCATGGACACTTAAGTCAATGACAGATTCACTTGGTGCAGCTACCTATGTGGCAGGCATTGTGGAGAGTCTTACAAGTAACGGTAATGACTTTATCATGATCATCCTTCCTTCAATTGTATTTATCATTGGTGCTTTCCTTGCTTTTGCAACAGGAACATCATGGGGAACTTTTGGTATCCTTATACCTATTGTAGTAAGCGTTTTTGGCGCAGACCTCGGAACAGAGCTTATGATCATCTCAATCTCAGCCTGCATGGCTGGTGCTGTATGCGGAGATCACTGCTCACCTATATCAGATACAACTATCATGGCAAGTGCCGGAGCTCAGTGTGATCATATCAAGCACGTATCAACTCAGCTTCCCTATGCACTAACGGCAGCCGGAGTTTCCTGTGTGTCATATATTATCAGTGGTGTGGTTGATAAGTTTGGAGCCGGTACTTCAAACTGGCTTATAAGCTTACCTATTGCAATCATTTTGATGATTTTGACAATGGTGGTTTCTAGGTTAATTTCCACAAAGAAATAAAATATTTTTCATAAATTCTTAAGCTTTTATCTATTGCGGGAAAAACCAAAATGTTTTATGATGTTGCTTGCATCTAAAAAATGACGCTATCGGGGGGAGTGCGTCGGAGGTCGTAAGCAGACGGGGATCTGCAAGATAAAAGGAGATAAATATGGAATGGAAGATAGCGTTTGATCGCATTATGGATCAGCTGTATAACCATCCGGAAGAGATGCGTTATAGACTTCTTGGAAAGTATAACCCCTCAACAATGACAGTTACTGTAGCAGAAGGCAAGACAGCTATTGAGATGTTACAGAACGTTAAGAAGGCATAAGCTGATTTTACAGAAATAAGAAAATTGCAAGAACCTGTTTCCGGGAGGAGCAGGTTCTTTTTAGTATAATAGGAGAATCCTATTATACTAAAAAGATGCTCCGCAGGATGCGCAGCGAAATTCTATTTTAAAGTACCCATATGTTATAATTCATGACGTGTGTTAAATTTTGGAATATAACTGGAAGGTGTAATAAATGAAGGAAATAACTTACGAAGAATTAAAGGCGCTGCCGGAAGGCTCCTACGCACTTATTGATATAAGAGATGAGGGGCTTACAGCATACGGAATGATGCCTGGCGCCATAAACATATATATAGAAGATTTGGAAAATAATGAGAAGATTGCTGCTATTTCCAAGGATAAGAAGCTGATTTTTTACTGCGAAGTAGGACGCATGTCTCGTGATATCGATGATGAGAGACCATACCTTGAGGGCAGAGACTGCTATAGCCTTATGGATGGCTATATAGGCTATGTCAAAGCAGGCATGAAGAGCGACGTTGATAAAGAAGCCAAGAAGAAAAAGGCAGAGGAGAGTATTCAGAAGAAGTTCCATAAGCAGCTTTTTTCACCTTTTGCAAAGGCATGTAAGATATATCAGCTTATTCAGTCGGGAGATCACATTGCTGTATGTATATCCGGAGGAAAAGACTCTATGCTTATGGCTAAACTTTTCCAGGAGATTAAGAAGCACAGACAGGTTGAATTCGACCTTACATTCCTTGTTATGGATCCCGGATATAACAAAGAGAACAGAGAGCTTATTGAAAGCAATGCAGCGGCTCTTGGAATCCCGATTACAATATTTGAGAGTACTATTTTTGACGCAGTTGATACCATCGATAAGAATCCATGCTATCTCTGTGCCAGAATGAGACGCGGCTATCTGTACAGCAGGGCTCAGGCTCTTGGCTGCAACAAGATTGCCCTAGGTCACCACTATGACGACGTAATTGAGACAATTCTCATGGGTATGATCCACGGAGCCCAGATTCAGACCATGATGCCAAAGCTTCACAGCACCAATTTTGAGGGCATGGAGCTTATAAGACCTCTTTACTTTGTGCGAGAGAGTGATATCTGCGCATGGAGAGATTATAACGATCTGCATTTCCTCCAGTGCGCATGCCACTTTACAGAGACCTGCTCAACCTGCCACGAGGATGGAACCACATCCTCCAAGCGCCTTGAGACCAAGAAGCTCATCGCTGAGCTTAAGAAGACCAATCCTTATGTTGAGTCCAACATCTTCAGAAGCGTTGAGAACGTCAATCTGGATACGGTTATCGAGTACAAGCAGCATGGTGTCAGACATAACTTTTTGGACGAGTATTAAGAGGGAGATTTGCTTATGAACAGCTTACTTATCAGCTGCGTTATGATGGAGCTTCTGACCATTTTCAGAGGCCTTAAGAGGAAATTTTATGGTGTGGTATACGGCATCTTTACATGGGTGTTTATACTGCTCCTTTTACCTGAAACTGTGCCCACTGTGGTAAGTAAACTGGAGAATAACGAAACAGTCCAGCGCACTATTGAGGGGATAGCTTCGAAAAGCTCCGGCCTTCTATCCATGGACAACCTTGGCAAGATGGTCCTTAGCGGCGAAGGAGGCCTTGGGCTGACTGGCGAAGGCGGCTTAACTGGCGGTCTTGATTTAACAGGAGATGGCAGCCTATCAGGTGATATTGACTTGTCGGAGATAGAATCCGACCCCGAAAAGCTGCAGGAGTACATCCAGAATTCCGTCGGAACAGAAGAACAGCTTGAAGAGTACGAGAGGACTGTGCTTGGCATTGTGGATGGAACTGAGGATAGTTCGGCGGACTCTTCATCAAATTCTGAAGTGGATCAAAAGAAAGAAGAGTCTATAGAGGAAAATGGTTCTGAGAAAGAGGATTCTGCTTCTTCAGGTCGTGTGAAATCAAAAGATAAACAGGAAACCAGCGATGGCACCGGCTTGGGTAAAACAGATGAATTATCTGATTCCGAGGCGGATGCGACAGGCGACCTGGCAGGCTTTATCTTTAGGTGTTTTGCTGTGCTTGTAAGTTATATTATCCTTAAGATAATGGCTAGCATCATCGGAGCCCTTGGAAAGTCCGTAATTCAGAGTAAAGAGAAATCCTCCCTTGATATACTTGGCGTATTCTGGGGAGTTATTGAGGGCATACTGTACATCTATGTTGTTATGACAGTGATTTCCATATCCCAGACAACAAGCATAGGACAGATCATGCTTGCCCTGGTAGTTGATAGCCCTATTCTGAGGTTTTTATATAACACGAATTTCATTGAGGGAATAGTGACGAAGCTGATCTTCATAGCTTGATGAATAGAGTATTTGAGGCCTGCAAAATGAGTTGCATTTTGCAGGCCTCTTTATAGTTTGTTATTCTTTCATTTTTGTTAATTCTACGGCGTATCTGTAGAGCATGTTTTTCCTGCTTTCTGTAGAATTTGAATAAATCTCAATTATTTTTCCTAAACGAGGGTCAGAATTATTAATTAGATACTCTGTCTGAGTTGGATCGTCAGTCTGATCGGTCAGGTACTCCGCAGAAGTATTTAAAATCATGGCCATTTGACGGATTAGTGAATACGGAGGTTCACGATCTCCATTTTCATATCTGGTCGATGACCATATAAGATTTCAGGACAGATCGTCCACTATTTCCACAAAAATGTTTGTAACAACTTTTAGGAATAGATTATAATTGTAGTAGTTCTAGTTTTAGATTATCTGCATTTTTCTTCTTCTTGTATGGTCGTTGATACGATTAATACGAGGAGGGCAAAATATGCCAAAAGAAAAAAGCGAAACTGTAAACGAAAAGTATAAGGACAGACTTCTGAATTTCATATTTGGATCAGAAGAAAACAAGGAATGGACGTTAAGTCTCTACAATGCCATAAACCATTCCAATTATACTGACAAAGATGCTATTGAATTTAATACCATCAAAGAGGTACTGTATCTGGGAATGCACAACGATACGTCATTCCTCATATCTGATACGATGCAGATTTATGAGCATCAGAGTACTTATAACCCTAATATGCCATTAAGGCAGCTTCAGTATTTGAGTAACCTATACGAGGGTTACATTAAGAAGAATAATTTAAGTAAGTATAGCTCAACATTTATTAGTCTACCTATACCTAAAATGGTGGTTCTATACAATGGCAAACGTAATGTTGATGATGATACTATATTAAAGCTCAGTGATTCTTTTAGTGAGGAACATAGGGATGAGGCTGACGTAGAAGTCAGAGTCAGAATGATCAACATTAACTATGGTCATAACAAAGAGCTACTTGGTGCTTGTAAACCGCTACAAGAGTATTCTTGGTTTATAGAAAAAGTTAGAGACTATTACGAAGAATATACTTTGGAAGATTCGGTGGATATGGCTATAAGGGAAATGCCTGATGACTTTTTGATAAAACAGTTTATTGTAATTAATAAGGCGGAGGTATGCAAAATGTTATTAACAGAATATGATGAAGCTGAAGCACAAGAATTGTTTAAGAATGAAGGTCGAGCAGAAGGTAGAATAGAAGGCAGAATAGAAGGCAGAGATGAAGGCTCCACCAAGCGCCTTATAGAGCAGGTATGTAAGAAACTCTAAAAAGGCAAATCCATCGAAACAATCGCTGATGAAGTAGAAGAGACAGTAGAGAGTATAAAGCCTATCTGTAATATAGCTGAAAAGCATGCACCGAATTATAACGTGGATGCGATTTATGACGAACTTCGCAGCAAATAATTAAAAGTAGTATATACCAAGTTTGGCAGGGCCTATGTCGGAAGATGTAGGCCCTGTTATTTTTTGTTTATAAATTTTATACATCTTCAATAAAAAAATATATAAAATTATTCGTTATTACGATAACCAACAAATATAATTTACTTATAATGTAACCGTGGATTGTAGGATGTAGCTTCGTGCCGCAGCACACTATAAGATGCATCTGAAAAGTCCACAGAAACTATTTTTTTATGAGGCAAAGGAGAAAACAAGATATGAAGAAAATGATGGAGAGACTTATATGGTAAGAACAACGGAAAGTGATCAGTGAGGTAGATTATGCACAGACATATTTTTGCCAAACTTAAATCTAAGATAGGAGAGTCTTTGGGTGAGACTCTGGTTGCATTGCTTATCGCTGCCATGAGTATGCTTATTATGGCAGGAGCAATTGTATCAACTGCAAAAGCTAATGACGCTGCACGCAAAGTTAAACCCTTTACATCTGACAGATTAGGAGATGAACAGGTTATAGGCGTAACCTTTGGTGATGCGACTTCTACTATTGAAGTAAAGGTTTCCGAGCATGATGAAGAAGGCGCAGATAAGAATACAAGGAGCGTGTATTACTATGAAGCTAAATAATAGGTTTAGTAAGCTTATCAAAAAACTTAATAGTAGGCGCGGCTTTTCACTTTCAGAAATCCTTATATGTACGCTGATTATGTTGTTCGCCGGATCTATTTTGACTTCGACTATTACGCTTGCTGTTAGGAATTATGATAAACAGGTGTTAAGAAGTAAAAGCGATATTTTATGTGAGACGTTGGCATACACTCTTCGCGACAAGCTCAGCGGAGTGATTAAGAGAAATGTGTCTGTTGGCGGTAGTACAGTAACGAGCCTGAAGGAGTACTACAGCACAAGTTCCGGACTGGAGGACTATTCTTTTAAAGTGCTGGAAGGAACGGATTCCGAGAAGGGAAAGATATACCTTAAATATGACTTTTCTTCTTACACGGATTCTTCTGTTACAGAGAAATATCACCTGGTAAATGATGCCGTATATTATCATGATACTCTCTATGCTAAGGTAAAAATCGAAGAAAAGCCTGATGACGGAAAAGAGCTGGAATTCTTTGTTGTTCAGGTGGGCGTATATGACAAGAATCACAGCGACGGAGCTATAGTAGAGAACAATCCCAACGCACTTTCATATGTCATGTTCATGGTCTATCCTATGACTGATGTTGTGAATTATGTGAAGTGACGGGAATATGTGATATAAGAATTATCCAAGAGTCTTGTGTTATGCAAGGCTCTTGTTTTATGCCTAAGAGTGATGAATATTGCGTAATATTTTAAGTAATATTATAATATAAATACAACGAAAGGAGGGCTTGCATTATGGCTAATATTAGTCCCGTTTCTGATTTAAGAAATTATAATACTGTTCTTGATAAAGTGGAGATTGGTTCTCCGGTATATCTTACCGTAAATGGAAGGGGAAAATACACTATCCGAGACATCGAGGAAGATAATGAATTTGAGAAAACAAAAGCAATGTTGCAGCTTATGATTGAGCTTAATAAAGGACGTCGTTCCGGAGAGGAAAAAGGCTATGTTTCTGCTTCAGATGTCAGAGCTCGCTTTAATAATAAAAAGTTATGAAAAAGTATGAAGTAGTATATTCTCAAGATGCAATTCTTGATCTTGATGACGTTTGGGAGCAGGTTGCGGTTGCTTCAAAGGATTATGACGTTACAGTGAAATATCTAAATGAAATTCAGGACACAATCGAAGAAATGGCTTCTCGTCCCAAAACTGGTATTCCACTATATTACGGAGATATGTTTACAGGATATTATCATGTGAATTATAAAGAGTATATGGCATTTTATCGTATTGAAGAATCTAAGATGTTAGTTGATATAATACTCTACGCAAAGATGGATTATATCAGGAAGCTTGGTTTATAAAAAACAGGACATTAAGGAAGAACAACAACTTTGACTACTTGGATTATCGCAACGTTTGTTGCATTTTTTATTAAGGGGTTATGCGGGTTTGCAAATACCCTGGTGTTTACATCTATTCTTGGCTTTACGGAGTCTAACGTTAATATATCGCCGGTGGAATTGGTGCTGGGGTATCCGGCAAATGCGATTCTTGCATGGAAGCATAGGGAGCATTTTAAGGCGAAGATTGTGATGCCGATATCGCTGCTTGTAATTGGCGGTAGTATACCCGGAGCGATTTTGCTAAAAAATGTGGATGTTAGGTATCTGAAGATTTTCTTTGGTATTGTTGTTGCGCTGATTGGCGTAGAGATGATGCTAAAAGAGTATGATCTGATTAAGGACAGGAAGTCCGGATTTTTGATGCTTATCATAGGTTTGCTGTCCGGAATCCTGTGTGGACTTTTTGGTGTAGGTGTGCTGGTTGCAGCTTATGTCAGTAGAGTAACCAAAACCACAGATGAGTTTAAAGGGAATATCAGTGCTGTATTTTTTGTGGAAAATACCTTCCGCATTATTACATATTTCTATTTGGGAGTGATTTCCCTTGCTTCCCTGAAGCAGTCGCTAATTCTTTTCCCTGTTCTTTTGCTTGGACTATTTTCAGGTATGAAGAGCGCTAAGATATTAAATGAAAAAACAGCAAAGAAAATGGTCATTATTCTTTTAATTATTTCCGGACTGTCTCTGGTGGTTAGAAATATATAGAGTAACAAAAAAACTCTACTTAATCTCATAAAAGATTAAGTAGAGTTATTATTTATTCTTTCGCAGCCTCTTTTAGAGCGGCTACGATTTCTTTTTCTGTATCCATTGCCATGACCTTGGCTGCAAGGGCGTCGGCTTCGGCCTTGGACCACTTGGAGATGATGCAGCGGGCTGTGAGAACCAGCACAGGGTTTACGCTGTATTCATCAAGACCAAAGGACATAAGGAGCGGAATCATGAGAGGATCAGCAGCTGCTTCGCCGCACATTCCTACAGGGATTCCTGCTTTTTTACCACACTCGATTATGTACTTGATGGAGCGAAGTACTGAAGGCTGGAAGGATGAGTACAGGTATGCAACATCCGGATTTCCTCTGTCTACGCTCATGGTGTACTGAGTGAGGTCGTTTGTTCCGATTGAGAAGAATGCGGCTTCTTTAGCAAGGAGATCTGCGATGAGAGAAGCAGAAGCGGTCTCAACCATGCATCCGACTTCGATGTTTTCATCATACTTTATGCCTTCTGATTTGAGGTCTGACTTTATTTCTTCAACAATCTTTTTAACACTGCGGATCTCGTCAACAGTTGTAACGAGAGGAACCATTATCTTTACTTTGCCAAAAGCACTTGCGCGGATAATAGCGCGAAGCTGAGTTCTGTAAGTCTCTTCATTACCGAGGCAATATCTTACGGCACGGTATCCAAGGAAAGGATTTTCCTCCTTTTTCATTCCAAGGTAAGGGATGTCTTTGTCACCGCCGATATCAAGAGTTCTGATGATAACAGCTCGGCCATCCATTGTCTCTACAGCTTCTTTATATGCTTCAAACTGTTCATCCTCTGTGGGAAGATGAGTGTTGTCCATGAAAAGGAATTCTGAACGGAAAAGACCGATACCTTCACCGTCACATTCCATTGCTTTCTTAGCATCCTTAGGTGTTCCGATATTGCAGAAAAGTTCAAGCTTATCGCCATCAGCGGTAAGAGTTTCCTTGCCGATGAAGTTTTTAAGCTCTGACTGCTTGCGGATAAATTCTTCTCTCTTAAGCATGTACTTGGAGAGAACATCACCGTCGGGATTGATATAAACATCACCCTCTGTACCATCAAGGATTGCTGTATCCTTGTCCTTTACCTGGTCAACGATTCCGGGAACGGAGAGGACAGCGGGAATCTCAAGTGCTCTTGCCAAAATAGCAGAGTGGGAGGTTTTTCCTCCGATCTCAGTGATGATTCCTGTTACGTTTTCCTTTACGATCTGGGATGTCATTGACGGAGTAAGGTCCTTGCACACAAGAACTGTTCCCGGTGCAACCTTACTTATATCAATGTCTTCAATTCCGAGGAGCTTTTTAAGTACACTAACCTTAACATCAGCGATATCGGATGCTCTCTGACGCATCATGTCATCATCCATTTTTGAAAACATGCCGATGAACATGTCGCATACGGCTGTAAGAGCAGATTCTGCGCACTGACCTGAGTCGATCATCTTGTCCATTTCTCCGGACATGGCAGGATCGGATATCATAACAGCGTGACCCATGAGGATTTCAGCTTCCTTAGGACCTATTCTTTTTTCAATATCTTTAGCCATAGCATTGGTTTCTTCTACGAAGTCTGCAATGGCCTTGTGAAAACGATCCTTCTCAGCAGCGGGATCGGAAATCTGCTTTGCTTCAAAGGTAAGATCATGTTCTATAATGCGGCAAATACTGCCAATGCCGATTCCACGTGATGCGGCTATTCCTTTGTACATTTATACTTGGACCTCCATTATTTTATAAGGAAGTTCTGCTCTCGGGTAAACCCTCGCCAGAACAAAGTAGTACACTAAGCTCGAAAGAACCTCGCTAACTGATTACTTTTAATCACCCATACCTGATTCGATAAACTCTGAAAGCTCAGCAAGTGCCTTCTCTTCGTCGGGACCATCACACTGAAGCTCAATCTCTGAACCACACTTGATGCAAGCGCTCATAAGGAACATAACGCTCTTGCAGTCATAGCTGTTTCCGTTGAAAAGAATCTTGATGTTGCTGTCAAAAGGAGTTGCCTTCTGAGAGAGAAGAGAAGCGGGTCTCATGTGCATTCCCTGTTCATTCTTAACTGTAATATTCTTTGATACCATTTTTAATTTCCTTTCTATAAAAACGGGTAATGCACAGCCGCATAATACGGCTGTGCTCCCCAAAAAAACTAACATAAGTTAAAGCGGCGATTATTATTCTGCGTCTTTCTTGAGGATTCCAAGAAGTACAGCTGAAATAACTGAGCCAACGAGAAGTGCTACAAGGTACATTGCAACGTTTCCTACAACAGGGAATACAAAGATTCCGCCGTGAGGAGCCATAAGTGTGCACTTAAAGAGCATTGACAGAGCGCCGGCTACACCTGAACCAACCATAAGGGAAGGAATTACGTGAAGCGGATCTGCTGCTGCAAAAGGAATAGCACCTTCTGTGATGAAGCAAAGACCCATGATGAAGTTAACGGGACCTGATTTTCTCTCACCTTCTGTGAACTTTTTCTTGAAGATAAGAGTTGCAATAGCGATTGCGATAGGAGGAGTCATACCACC
>JAILPB010000124.1 GCA_024690485.1 Butyrivibrio sp.
TTAATAATACCCTTGATACTGTCATAAGGAACATGGGACTTACCTCAGACCAGATGGCCAGATACGAGGTGCTTCTTGAGACTTACGGTAACAAGAAATATCTCTTTGATGATGATATCTACTCTATAGTTGATCCGGGAAGATATGGCGACTACGAGATTCCACCAGAGGCTCTGACTGATACAAGATTTGCCAACATGATAAGAGAAGCTGAGAGATATCTTGGCTATCCATATGTGTGGGGAGGCAGTAATCCAAGTACTTCTTTTGACTGCTCAGGATTCGTCTGCTGGGTTATCAACCACTGTGGTAACGGATGGAATGTTGGAAGAACTACAGCTAACGGACTATTAAACCGCTGTACAAGGATTCCTGTGTCAGAGGCGCGGCCCGGAGACCTTATCTTTTTCAAGGGAACCTATGATGTAAAGGGCGCAAGCCATGTGGGAATCTATGTTGGGGACGGAATGATGCTTCACTGTGGTTCACCAATTCAGTACACATCAATAAATACCAATTACTGGAGAAAACATTTTTACACTTACGGCAGAATTAACGGATAGGAGGAAGGCATGAACGAGAGAATTGAAAGACTCCGTGAAGAGCTGGAAAGAGCTAAGAAGAGAAAAGTCGAAGCTGATCAAAGGGTGAAGAACTGTGAAACAAGGCTTCGTGAAGCTGAAAACAATCAGTTTATTTCTGATATGAGAAAACTTGATCTTAGGCCTGAAGAAGTTTCAAGAATCCTTCAGAAGGCTCTGGAGGAGAAAAAGCTTGAGGCTGCAGCTTCGATATTTGCTACAGAAGTTACAACCAAAGACACTTACGAAGATGAAGAAAGTGAGGTTTTAGAGGATGAAGAAATTTAATAGATACTGCGTGAGAGCTGTTGCGATTGCATCAGCTTTTTTTATTGGAATGACTCCGGTAACAGCTTTTGCTTATGTTGATCCTGCGGAAGAGGAAGCTGAGGAGGAAATCATTCCAGAAGAACCTGAGGAAGACCCAATCGAAGAATATGGTCCACTTACTCCTGATGGAAATATGGAGCTGGTTGATGATTATGGCACTTTGGAGTGTGGTGGAAAACAGTTCATTACTGTAGTCAGTAAGACTGGCCACTACTTCTACATCATCATCGACAGAGATGACGATGGAAATGAAAACGTGCATTTCCTAAATCTTGTGGATGAAGCAGATCTTCTTAAGCTGATGGATGAGGAAGAAGTAGAAGAGTATATGGCATCTAAGACGGAAAAAGAGGAAGAGCCTGAGCCAGTTGTTACTCCGGAACCTGAGCCCGAGCCACAGCCTGAACCTGTGAAAAAGGATTATACGCCACTACTGATTACTCTTCCAATAATGGGTATTGGTCTTATTGCCGGATACTTTGTTCTTAAGAAAAAGAAGAATCAGCCAAAGGATGAACCTGATCCCGATGCAGATTATGTGGATGAAGAGACAGATTATCTTGAGCAGATATCTGAAGATGAAGGTGATGAGGAAGATGAATAATCGTGACAAGATAGTTCTTTTCCGGATGACTCCGGAGGAGCTTAAGCTTGTATATGACAGGATGGACGCTGCTGGGGTTAAGAACCTCAGCGCGTTCATCAGAAAGCTTATACTTACAGGATATGTGATCGAGGTTGATATGTCAGACTTTCGTGAGATCAGAAGGCTTGCAAGTATCAATAGTAACAATCTGAATCAGTATGCCAGAAGGGCCAATGAGACCGGAAGCATATACAAAGCTGATATAGAAAAGCTTCAGAAATCTCATGAGGAGATTATAAGACTTTTGGGAGAGCTACTTGAAAAGTTCAATGCTATGTCATAGCAGGGAAGGGGTGAAGAGATGGCGGCAACTAAGCTGATAGCAATGCATAAGAACGTTGGCATGACAGTGGGGCAGTGCCTTGGGGCGAGACTCAAATATGCTGAGGATGAGGAAAAGACAGATGATGAAAGATATATCACGTCTTATGCATGCAACTGGAAGATTGCTGATAAAGAGTTTATGGATTTCAGAAATGAATACTTCAAAACTCGTGGTGCAATCCAGGGAGATATCATTGCCTATCAGATCCGCCAATCATTTAAGCCCGGTGAAGTTACTCCGGAAGAAGCAAATGCAATTGGCTATGAAACTGCCATGAGGTTCACAAAGGGAGAACATGCTTTTGTATGCTGTACTCATGTGGATAAAGCGCATATTCACAATCATGTGATTTACAGTGCAGTTAACCTTCACTGCGATAAGAAATTCAGGGATTCCTGGTTTTGTGGAATCGGTCTCAGGCGCCTTAGTGACATGATCTGTCTTGAGCATGGATTGTCAGTTATCGAGCCATACAAGAATAAGATTCCCAAGCCTAAATATGATAAGTCATACCGGCAGAATATCAGAGAATCCATAGATACGGGATTGTCACAGAACCCAAAAACCTTTGAGGAGCTGCTTCAGTTTTTGGAGAAAAAAGGTTATGAGCTAAAACGCGGCAAGCACCTGGCTATCAGAGAAAACGGAAGAAAGAATTTCATTCGTTTCAAGTCTCTTGGAGATAAGTACTCGGTTGATTTTCTGAAAAAGCAGATTGAAGGCGAGGATGGTATTTCAAGGAAGAAGCCCAAAAGAGAATTCGACCTTCTCATTGATATTCAGGAGAAGCTTCGTCAGGGAAAAGGCAAAGGCTATGAGCGTTGGAGCCAGAAATATAACAATAAAGCCATAATGAAGACTCTTTTATATCTTGAGGAAAAGGGAATTCGAAGTTACATGGAACTTAAGGACCTAGCTGATTCCACTGCTTCAGATTTCAAGGAACTGACGGAAAAGATAAAGAAGGTTGAAGCGAGGATTGAGAAATTATCTGAGATCAGAAAACAGCTAAGAAACTATGCCAGGACCAAAGATGTTTTTACAGAATATGCAAGAGGCGGTTTCAAAGCAAAGTTCTATGAAGCTCATCGTGAGGAAATCACAATTTATAAAGCTGCAAAAAAAGCATTTGCTGAGTATGGCGGAAACATACCGAAATCAAAAGAGCTTACAAAAGAGATCGATGCACTGATGGAAGAGAAGAAAAGTTATTACAGGGACTATAAGCTGATCCGTGATGATAACAAAACTCTTCAGGAAGCTCGTCGAAATGTGGAGCTGTTTTTACAGTTGCATCAGGATTCAAGAGAACCCAAAAGGCAGCATACAGTCGTTCGCTGATGCTTCTATCGCGAGAGAATCGAGGGATCAGGTCAGGCCG
>JAILPB010000011.1 GCA_024690485.1 Butyrivibrio sp.
AGGTTTTTCCATAAAAACAGGAAAACAATAACTACCTGCGCATGCTCTGACTTAAGCCAGTCGACTTTGTTATTGCCAAACAGTGTATAGAACTGATTGAAAAGTCCGTTAAAGTCAAACAAAACCTGCCAGATAAGTACGATTGAAGCAATCGGCACCATCATGGGACTAAGGAAAAAGCTCCTGAACTGGCTCTTAAAAGGAATACCTGATTCCATTACAACCGCAAGAAGAAGTGATAAACTCACAGCAAGTGGCACCGCAACAACGGAAAACTTAAAGGTATTTCCCGCTGCCAGTCTGAACGCATCATTATTAAACACTCGCGTGAAATTGTAAAAACCAATAAATTCCTTCTGTATAGGGTTATTTACAACTGAATAATAAAGAACAACTATAAATGGAACAACGAAGAAGGTTAGTACTCCAATAAGTGAAGGACTCAGGAAGATCCAGGAGGTTACTGTCTCCCTCACGATCTTCCTTGTTTCCTTTTTGCTTCGTTTAATTTTGATCCTACTCTTAGATCTGTAGGCTCTGCCGCGGCTCTCCGTGCCGGAAATCTTATCAGCGGCATTCTTCCTCAAAAGCTTATTAACTTTTTCACCTAAATCCGCAACTCCTTCGCGGATATTAGAAAATGTCTTCATAACAAATCTGTATCTTTCGATTATATTTTAGTTTTTAAAACTATGTATAGGCGCAGGAATTCTGCCACCTCTGTTTACAAAATCATCACAGCTAAAGCCGTTTACAGGCATTACCGGGCTGTATCCGAAAAGTCCGCCAAAATCAACTATATCTCCGACCTTCTTACCTATTGCAGGAATAAGTCTTACTGCAGTTGTCTTCTGGTTTATCATTCCGATTGCCATTTCATCGGCGATTATTCCGGCAAGAGTTGTTGCCTTTGTATCACCGGGGATGGCGATCATATCAAGACCTACAGAGCACACACAAGTCATAGCTTCAAGCTTCTCAAGTGTGAGGCATCCGGCATTTACTGCATTTATCATACCCTGATCTTCACTAACAGGAATAAAAGCACCTGAGAGACCTCCTACATAAGAAGAAGCCATAACTCCGCCCTTCTTAACCTGGTCATTTAACAGTGCAAGAGCTGCTGTTGTACCGGGAGCACCTGCATGTTCTACACCGATCTCATGGAGAATATCAGCAACGCTGTCTCCGATTGCAGGTGTAGGAGCAAGAGATAAGTCAACTATTCCAAAGGGAACACCAAGTCTGTCTGAAGCTTCCTTAGCTACCAGCTGCCCAACTCTTGTTACTTTAAATGCTGTCTTTTTAATTGTCTCGCAGAGAACTTCAAAGTTCTCTCCTCTGACCTTTTCAAGTGCTGTCTTTACTACGCCCGGGCCGCTGACACCAACGTTTATAATTCTGTCAGCCTCGGTTACGCCATGGAAAGCACCCGCCATAAAAGGATTGTCATCAGGAGCATTGCAAAATACAACAAACTTCATGCATCCTGCGCTCTGATTATCCTTTGTAAGCTCTGCTGTCTCTAAGATTATATCTCCAAGAAGCCTTACAGCATCCATATTGATGCCTGTCTTGGTTGAACCAACATTAACTGATGAACAAACCACATCAGTTGTAGCCAAAGCCTCAGGAATGGACTGGATAAGGAGCTTATCAGCAGTTGTCATACCCTTACTAACAAGAGCGCTGTATCCGCCAAGAAGATTTACTCCAACGTCCTTTGCGGCCTTATCAAGAGTCTTAGCTATAGAGACAAAATCCTTTGGCTCTTTACAAGCAGAAGCACCGATAATTGCTATCGGTGTTACTGATATACGCTTATTTACTATAGGAATACCGAAATCCCTTGAGATTTCATCTCCCGTTTTAACAAGATCTTTCGCAGAATTATATATCTTTTCGTAGATATTTTTATTAAGTGTTTCAAGATCAGAGCTTATGCAATCAAGAAGACTGATGCCCATTGTAATGGTACGAACATCAAGGTTCTCCTTTTCAATCATCTCATTAGTCTCTGATACCTCATTGATGTTTATCATGTAAGCTCTCCTTCTATCAGATTCTGTGCATTGAGTCGAAAATCTCTTCTCTCTGGCATTTAATAACTACACCGATGCCTTCGCCAAGCTGCTCAAGTGCCTGTGATGCATCAGCCAAAGGAGTGCTGCTCTTTGACATATCAACGATCATCATCATGTTGAAATAGCCTGAAACAATTGTCTGTGAGATATCAAGAATGTTAATGTCATTCTCTGCAAGATATGTACATACCTTAGCAATGATTCCCACTGTGTCTTTACCTACTACAGTAATAATAATTCTGTTCATCTTTGAAGCCCTTCCTTAATTAGATTGTTATTATGTCTGATAATTCGTTTCGCTTTGCAACCATGATATTGAAATCATTTCCGTGGAATGGATTATCGCCAAGCTCAATTTCAACCCTTACTGTTTCATATGCAAGCTCGGGCAAATTATTTTCCTTACTCAGGTGACCAAGTAGAATTCCTTTGAGATCATTGTGCAGGATTCTGCATAAGAGTTCCCCACTCTTTTCATTAGACAAATGTCCCTTTTCTCCAAGTATTCTCTTTTTCAGATAATAGGGATACGGTCCTGTCTGAAGCATTCTCACATCGTGATTGGCTTCAAGTAAAAGCGCATCCATATTTTGCAGGCAGTCAACTGTGTAATCATTGAAGCATCCAAGGTCGGTTGCAATTGCGACCCTTTTCTTCCCACAGCTGATTCTGTATGCAACAGGGTCTAATGCGTCATGCATTATCGTCATGGGGTTGATGACCAGATCTTTTACAGGTACCTTCTCATCAGCCTTCACCTCAATAAAACTTGAGGATACCATTTCACCCTTCTTGTCACTTGATTTTATGCCGCTAATTGTGCCTTTCGTGGCATAAACCGGAATATCATACTTCTTTAAAATAGTATGGAGTCCTGCGATATGATCTGAATGCTCATGCGTTACAAATATAGCATCAATATCAGACAGTGACAAATCCAATTTATTCAGGCCTTCTTCTATTCTTTTTTTACTGCATCCTGTATCAACAAGTATATGCGTGGCATCAGAACCAACATATATACTGTTTCCGCTACTGCCGCTAGATAAGCTCGCCAGTCGCATTATATTACTGTCTCCGTTTCATTATAATAAATTCTAAGTGTGTTCAAATTGTGTACGTTTGTTTAAAATTCTGTTTATTTCCAGTAAACCTCTATCCTGTCGCCCTCATGGATGGCCTGCATATAGTCAGGTGTACCGCCGTTAAGAGTAGTTACGATACTTCTTCCGTTGGGCTTTGATAAATCAAAATCTATCACATCAAAGATATCTACAAAAATATAGTCTGATTTTCCGTGAAGGATTACAGGCTCATTGTTTACTGTAACATGAAGGTCATGGGTTATGACTCTTCTGGTTGATTGAGCTGCACTCTTTGGCGCATTATCGCCACCTGATATACTATAACTTCCATCCTCGTTTTGTTCAACATCAAGCTCAGCATCGGCGTCAGTCGATGACTCCTCATTTTCCTGCTCAATGGCGATTTCATCGGCATCAGGGAAGTTTGCATAATATTCCAAAATAGCATCTTTTCCTGATTTAAACTCTACCTTGAAGTTCTCATATACAGGTGTATCCTCTCCTGCAACCTCATTATTTACGGTTATAACTGAATACTCTGTAAGATCCACATCAAGAAGCTTTGCTATCTGGGCTGCAGTCTCAAAATCAAGGATTTTGATATCATCGCCGGATTTAATATTGTAAAAACCGGTCTGAGGCTCACCATTTACTTCGGCAGTCTTTGGAACATCAATGTTCTTTCCGTCTACCGTAATATTAAAAGTATCCTTAAACTCCGGAATATCTGATATCTCGCTGCTTCCCGGTTTTCCGGTTGTAGAGCTTGTAACCTCGATTATGTCATTGGCATGGATCTTGGTATGAATGTCTGCAGGTGATCCGTTGAGAGTAATGACAGCCGGTTCACCGGGCTCTCCTCTTACCATTCTCTCCTGACCGTTAACCGTAAACCTAAGCTCCTCGCCGCGCTTAGGGAACAGATCCTCGTTAGGGAAATCTGCCTGCATAGCGGCATCGACAATTGCAAGCTTACCGTTATCATAGATTTTGGTCTGCTGGCCGTTAAATGACACAAATACGAAGTTATTTGACTGCTCGTAGAAGCTTACACAGATACCAAGCGGAGTAACCATCAGGGAATCTCTCTCTACATCATTCTCTTCGTTTAAGAACTTGATGTTCTTCATAACTTCTTCGCCTCTAAGGGCAACTCTTTCCTCCGGAATCTTCATTTCCTTGGCAAGAGCCTTGGTGTATCCCGGAACGCATCCGCCACCACCAACAACAAATACGGCGCTTACCGGCTTATTACCGTTAAGCTGCTTAATCTGCTGGGTTACCATCTTAGACATTTTCTCAACAAGTGGCTTTATCATCTTGGCGATCTCTTTTGCGGAAATCGTCTTTTCAAGTCCCATGATATCAATGTATTTAACCTGATCCATGTGACTGGCATCAATTTTAATCTGATCTGCCGTGTTGAAATCCACAAGGCAGTGCTGAGCGATTATCTCAGTAATAGAGTCACCGGCAATTGGAAGCATTCCATAGGAAGTAATGGTTCCGTCATCGGTGATACAGATATCCGATGTACCAGCACCCACGTCTACAAGGGCGAGGTTCAGCATTCTAAACTGTGGCGGTATTGCAACCATCATAGCCGCAATAGGCTCCAGGGTCATATTGGCAACCTTTAAGTCTGCTCTCTCACAGGCTTTATAAAGACCGTCAACGCAATCATCTGGAAGGAAGGTCGCTATAAGGTCAAGGGCTACTCTTCCTGCATTATGTCCCTCAAGATTAGCAATCTGATAATCGTCAAGATAATAGTGCATGACAGAATATCCAACCAGATAAAACTTAACATCTGACTGATTCTGTGAGAGAAACTCCTGATAAGCCTTCTCAACAGCCTTGGATTCCAGATTGTAGATCTCTTCCTCTGTCATCTCCCTGTTGTCGGTAAATTCCTCTTCATAATTGGTCTTAACCGTACGAAGCACACGACCAGCGGCAGCTATACATACATCCGTAAGATGTATCTGCGTCTGCTGTTCAAGGTTTTCCTTTACAACCTTTATTGTAGCTCCGACTTTTCCAATATCATGGATCTGTCCGTCGAGCATGGCTCTTGTCTCATGCTTTTGAACGTTCTGAGCAATCACATGGAAAACTTCATTCTCCATGTAACCCACAGTTCCAACTACGCTTCTGGTACCGATATCCAGTCCAAATACCACGTTCTTTTCTGATTGTTCCGTCATTGTAGCCATTAATTTTCCCCCAATATTAAATCAATCTGGCGGTAAGTTTCTTCGTTACTACCGCTGTTATCAATGACAAAATCGCAGCTTTTTCTAAATTCTTCTTCCTTTAGCTGACTAGCAAAAATATCGTTTATCTTTTCATCTAAGTAGCCACGGCTTAATTTAAGACGCTCTCTGCGCACTTCCTCGGATGCGTATATATACCACATTTCATCAACTATAGCTTTGTAACCGTTCTCAATCAAAAGTGCAGCCTCGATAAACAGATAGTCGAGTTCGTTTTCTTCCCTTTCTCTGTCTATCTCTGCCTTAATGAACCTGTTCACCTCCGTATGGAGTATCTCGTTGGCCTTAAGAAGTAGCTTTTCATCTGAAAAAATAATCTGAGCCATGAGCTTTTTGTCGATTTCTCCATCCTTATCAAGAACCTCTTTTCCAAGAAGCTCCACGATAGGTTCATAGCAGGGCTGGCCTTTTTTCTTGATATCATTTGCAACATCATCTGAAAAAATAATCCTGCATTTGGTTTTCTCTTCTATGTAATTAAGTATGGTGCTCTTTCCGGCGCCAACTCCTCCGGTAATACCGATTACCTTCATCATTTCGCCTCGAACCAGTCAGAACCTGTGTGGCACTCTACCTCTAAAGGAACTGAGAGCTTAGCAGCATTCTGCATCTCTTCTTCCATAAGAGCTGTCACCTTATCTATTTCATCAGATGCAGTCTCTATAACAAGTTCATCGTGTATCTGAAGTATCATTCTTGATTTCAGATTCTCTTTAAGAATCCTCCTCCATACAAGAATCATGGCAATCTTCATAATATCCGCAGCTGTTCCCTGAATAGGTGCATTCATCGCAACTCTCTCACCAAACTGCCTCTGCATGAAATTGCCGGATTTAAGCTCAGGCATGGGACGCTTCCTTCCGTAAAGTGTTACGCAGTATCCCTTTTCCTTAGCATTTTCAACAGCGCTATCCTGGTAATTCTTAACTCCCGGATAGGTCTGAAGATATTCCTCCATGTACTGCTTGGCCTCGGTTCTGGTAATACCCAGATCCTCTCCAAGTCCGAAAGCGCTGATACCATAGACGATACCAAAGTTTACAGCCTTGGCATTTCTTCTCTGAAGATCTGTAACTTCCTCAAAGGGTGTATGGAAAACCTTAGATGCAGTGATCCTGTGAATGTCATCGCCCTCATGATATGCATCTATAAGACCCTTGTCCTCAGACATATGAGCAAGGATTCTAAGCTCTATCTGAGAGTAATCTGCATCAGCAAAAACATATCCATCCTTTGGAACAAATACCTTTCTTATGGCTCTTCCAAGCTCTGTTCTCATGGGTATGTTCTGAAGATTCGGCTCAGTTGAGCTGATTCTTCCTGTTGCTGTTATGGTCTGGTTGAAATTCGTATGAATTCTTCCGTCATCTTCAATATATTTTGCAAGGCCTTCAGCATAAGTACTCTTAAGCTTTGTAAGCGTCCTGTACTCAAGAATCTCAGCGATTATAGGCTGATCCTTGGCAAGCTTTTCAAGAACGTCAGCTGCTGTTGAATAACCGGTCTTTGTTTTTTTGCCTCCGGGAAGTCCCATCTTTTCAAATAAAACTTCGCCAAGCTGCTTAGGTGAATTGATATTAAATTCAAGTCCCGCTTTGTCGTGGATGCTCTTTTCAAGCTCATCTATTCTGCCTGTGAGTCTGTCTCCGTAGGCTGCAAGCTCATCCTTCTTAACAAGGATTCCCTCTTTTTCCATATCGTAGAGAATGTAGCTAAGAGGCATCTCGATATCTCTCATGAGATCTTGCATTCCTGCGCCTTCAAGTCTTTTTTCGATTAAAGGAGCGGCCATAAATGCTACATATGCAAGGTATGAGGTATACTCCTTTTTCTTATCGCTGTCAGCCTTTGATATTTTTTCCTTGCCAAATATCTGAGCCTTACTTCTGATGGTAAGCTGCAGGTATTCACCCGCGATATCAGATGCGCTGTAGTCGTTTTTAAGAGGATTATTAAGATATGCCCCGATCAAAATATCAAAGTTACAAGGAAGCTGCCTCTCATAATTAAATACATCATCCGGCTTAAAGAATGGATATGCATGCTTTATATCAAAAAATGAAAGCCTGCAGGTCTTGGAAAGCTCTGATAAACCTTCACCAACCACATCAGCAGTGATATCACTTCCAATTTCAAAATAGTAAGCCTTATCTTCTGAAATGCAGACAGAACCGGCTATAAGCTCTCTATCCTCTGAAATCAGGGAAACACCAACAAGCTTATCCTTCTGATTATCTGCATATTTCCTTGCTTTATCGAAAACCTGCTCCAAATCTGCAAGGGTCTTTACATCTTCAAAAGAAACTTCAACCTTAGTCTCTGTAACTCCTGCTTCAAATTTTCCAAGAAGATTCTTAAAGCCAAGCCTCTTAAACATCTCATAAGCTTTTCTTGTAAAGAGGTCAGAAAGTCTTGCATTTTCAAAGCTATAGTCAATGTCAGCATCAACATTTATGGTCGCAAGTACTTTACTTAGATCAGCCAGCTCCCTGTTACTTGCAAGAGATTCTTTTATAGCTTTCTTGGTTATATTTTCAAGATTGGCATAGATATTATCAATAGAACCATACTCGGTCATAAGCGCTATAGCTGTCTTTTCGCCAACCTTAGGAACTCCGGGGATATTATCTGAGGAGTCTCCCATAAGAGCCTTAAGCTCAATAAACTGCAGAGGTGTAACTCCGTATAAATCCTTTACATCCTTCGCAAAATAGTTCTCTATCTCGGTTCTTCCCTGTTTTGTCTTAGGAATTCTTACGCAGATCTTATCCGTTGCAACCTGCAAAAGGTCTCTGTCACCGGAAATAAGGCGCACATCCATGCCCGCTTTTTCGCCTCTTTTTGCGATGGTTCCAAGGATATCGTCGGCCTCAAGCCCTGCCTTTTCCATGCGGCAGATGCCCATGGCGTCAAGAACTTCCTTCATGAGAGGAACCTGCTCTCTAAGCTCATCAGGCATTCCCTTTCTGGTGCCCTTATACTCCTTGTATATCTCATGTCTGAAGGTAGGCGCATGTACATCGAAGGCAACAGTAAGATAATCAGGCTTTTCCTCTTCGAGTAGCCTAAACATAATATTTAAAAAGCCAAAAACCGCGCCTGTACGAAGCCCCTCTGCGTTAGTCAGATCAGGGAGCCCATAAAATGCTCTGTTTAAAATGCTGTGTCCGTCTATTAAAAGTAATTTTTCACTCATGTCTGTACTTGTAGTTCCTTTGTGTTAATGAATTTTTAAAGAATGATTGAAAGTGCTATTGCTATGGCAATCTCAGCAACTATGACTACCTGAAGTCCAAGGGCTGTCTTTAGAAGCTTTTTTCTGAAAGCAAGCCTTTGCCAGGCATTTTGAATAAGATTCCCCAACTCTGCTGACAGATTAAAACTTTTTCCATCCTCCAGGCTCTTGGTGCCTGTTTCAACCAAAAATTGTATCGTGAGCTCTTCTCTGCAGTTTTTACAGTGTTCTATATGTTCCAGAAAGGTCTCAAGGTCTCTGTTATCAAGCTCATCCTCAAGAAAATCCGGAATCATGCGCTGAAATTCCTTACATTCCATAATCGCTCCGTGCCCCAATATCTTGTATGTGCAAACTTAGCCCAAGTATATTATTCAACAATATATAGCATACACCAAAAAAGGGAGCTTCGCAATTGTGAAGCTCCCTAATAAAGCATATTATTTATCTCTTTAAGTTGGTAAGTTCTTCAAGCAGTGTATCGGATACTGTGATAATTCTACTGTTGGCCTGGAATCCACGCTGAGTTGTGATCATGTTAGTGAATTCACTTGAAAGGTCTACGTTTGACATTTCCAAAACACCGGTTGTGATGTAGCCGCCGTCCATTGTTACATCCTGAACTGTAGCTTCACCGGAGTTAAGGGTTGATGCGTAGAGGTTATCACCCTGCTTCTCAAGACCTGATGCATTAGCAAATTCTGCTGTTGCGATCTGTCCAAGAAGCTTTGTCTGTCCGTTTGAATATGTAGCGTAGATGGTACCATCCTTACCGATTGTGATACCGTTCATGTTACCTACAGACCTACCTGTCTTAAGTGACTGGAGATCACCCTTTACAGCACCGATTGTGGATGTTGCCTGAGTGTTGTAGTTGGTTGTTGATGAGAAATCAAGGTTTACATCTGTAAATCCTGCCATCTTGGGCTGGTTGTCGATAATAGCATCCTGGTTGAAATTAAGTACGATCTTACCTGTAGGATACTCGATATCACCTGTCTTTGCATTGTACTTAAGAGTAATGTAGTTATATCTTGTTACAAGTGATCCGTCGTCAAGGATTGCATATGTAAGATTCTCATAATCAGCAGCTGTGTTGTCTGTTGTATAGTTATATACATCCTCAAAGAATGTTGAAGTTGCTGTTGCATCCATGATGTCAGCCACATATCCGGTACGTGGAATGCTATCGTATACAACCTTACCTGTTGTTGTATTTGTGTAAGTAGCTGTTGAATCATCAACCTTAGCTGTGAAATTCATAGCTGTTACTTCTGTTGTGGAAGCGATATCGCTGATATCTCCGCCGCCCTTATCGTAAATTGTAAGCTGTGAACCATCAGCTGAGATCTTGTAAGTAATGTTGTCGCCCTGTGCCTGATATCCAAATACCTGGGAAAGAACTGTCTTAACTGCTGTTGTAAGTGTTCCTTCAAGTTCGATACTTGTTCCAACTGCTGCGCCGGATCCAACAGTCTTATAAAGAACCTTTCCGCTATCTATTGTTGCTGTATACTGCTTATCAGTAACTGTCTGCTCAGGATCATCTACTGTAAGAGCAACTGTTGTAATAGTCATTGTAGCGTTAGGATCGTTGGCATCAATTGTGTAGTTGTAAGTGTACTTTGTTCTGCCATCGGGACTGACTGCCGGGTAATCTGCAGGATCCAGTGAGTAGTACTGAAGGATACTGTCTGTACTTGTAAAGGTTCCCTTAAGATCAATGATCTTATAGCCTGATCCGCTGTTTACCTTAAGTGTATTTGCGGCTGTATCATACTCTACATCCTTATAAACTGTTCTGTTAAGCTGTGCATTTGATGTAGTTGTAGATGTCTTAGACTGAGTAATTGAAATATATCCTGTAGCAGCATCGATAGTATATGAATATACATAAATATCAGTTGCTGTAGATGTGGGATATGTTGCAGGATTTATTCCAAATGTTGAAATGATATCTGTTGAAGCTGTAGGATCAAAAGTACCTGTAAGAGGAATTGCAACTGTGCCGCCAGCGCCGTCATTATAAGTTGCATTTGTTCCGTCTTCACTTACAAACTCGTGACCGGATACATATGATCTTCCGCCGGGTGTCATTGCTGTATCTTTTTCAATTACTGTTGTAATAACCAGTGCTCCGTTAGAAGAATTTATTGAGTAATCATAATAGTCATTTGCGCCTGTAAGCGTAGGATACTGAGACTCAACAAGTCCGTATACCGTCTTAAGCTCTGCAGGAAGAGACTTAACGCCTGACTGTGAAAGAGGAACTGTAACAGCTCCTTCACCGCTATCAAAGGTGATTGTACTCTTCTTAGAGTCTGTACCTGCTATTGTGTAATTAGCACTGTCATAAGTCTTGGTATCTGTAGTTGTGCTGGTCTGGTTCTTAATGACATTAACAGACATACCTGTTGATGAAAGTGAAATTGTATAGGTATTCTTAATTGTTTCTCCGGCTGTTGATTCGTCGAACTTAAAAGTTTCTCTGTCATCAAGGTTAATTCCGAAGAGATCCTTAAGAACTGCCTTCTTGTTTTCACTGATGTTGTTATAGTTATTCTCTGTTACAACTGTAGGAATATCGATGGAAACTGATGTGTACTTTCCATCTGCTCCCTTAAGCTTGTAAACGATCTTGTCTGCGCTTGTAGATGCAACATATACATTACTTAAGATGTCTGTTCCTGATGTGCCAATGTTTGCACCCTGGTCAGAGTTTTCGTTTACTGTATAGACTGTTATCGTTCCGTCGTCATTAACTTCGTAGTAACCTGTTGTTGCTGTAACGCCGTATACGTCGTTTAAAAATGCTGCCGTCTTTTCATTATTAAGAAGAGATTCGATTGTTCCCGATGTAGGAACTCCTGAATATGCAGCCTGTCCGTTTGCATCCTTAAAGCTAACCTTTGTTGTGCTGTAGCCTGCAAGAGTATACTTAGGCTTTACTGTGGTCTTATTGTAGACTTTACGAATGTTATCTACTCTTTCCTGATTACCGTCGGGATTATCTGTAAAAGAAACTTCTCTAAGCTTCTGAGCACCGATTGTATTTCCCTTAGAATCAAGGATGTCCTCAAGTGTCATTGTGTAGGTATGCTCGATATCATCCACGTCTCTTACTGCAAATTTTGCTGTATAAAGGTATCCAAGGTTGTCGTAGAATTCGAGAGTTACAGTTTTACCTGCGTCACTTGTGATGTTTATATCGTTAGCATCGATATTACCGGATACAACACCTTCTGTTGTTCCTTCAGGGGGATATGTCATGTTTGCTGCTGACATAATCTGAAGTTTTCCGATACCACCGTTAGTATTAACGCTGATCTCACCTGTTTCAGGATCTTCTGTTGCTGTCCATCCATATACGAAGTAACCTGTGGACTGCATTGCCAGGTTTCCGGCACCATCAACGTAGAAAGAACCGTCTCTTGTGTAAAGAGTCTGATTTCCGTTGTTAACGATGTAGAATGCATCACCTGTAATACGCATATCAAAAGGATTATTTGTGGTCTCGGTTGCACCCTGTGTAGAAATTGCTGTTCCAATTGCGCCTGATTTAGATCCAAGACCGATCTGACGTGCGTTCACACCACCGGTTCTTTCTGTTGCCCTTGATGCACGCTGTGTGGTCTGATACATCAGATCACTGAAGGTGATGGACTGAGATTTAAAGGATGTTGTATTAACATTGGCAATATTATTACCAATAACGTCCATTTTAACCTGGTGTGTCTTCAGTCCTGCTACACCAGAAAAGAGTGATCTCATCATAAGGCATGTCCTCCTGATTACATAAAGCTTCAGAGGGACGGTTTTCGATATTCTCTTTTGATATGGAATATAAAAGAATGGGAAACATTTGAATTCCTTCTGTCAGTCGGGAATTCGTGACCTCCTTAGACACTCATCTTGTGAGCTTTCGGGTGCCTGCCCTGCACCCTCGGTCCGGTCAAAAATCTTTCTTTTATTCCACTTTCATTAGATTATGCGATTACCGCTCCGTCTATATTTGTAAATACGTTGCTGCCAGTTTCCTGACTATCCATCGCTGTTACTACTGTGCCGTTTTGTACATTTACGATGAAGGCCAGCTGATCAACCAGGATAAGTGATTCGTTTATTCCTTTCGCACTTGCCTGATTCCTTGCGTCGTTCAGACGGTTCATCTGATCCTGTGTGAGCTGAATGTTTCTGTCGCTTAGTCTGTTTGAAGCGTGCTTTGAAAACTTAACGCCGTCTCTCTGCTCTTCAATCTGACTTAAGATCTTACCGAATTCAGAATTCTGTAATCCGGCACTGTTGACAGGTCTTTCGCTCTGTCCAAGATACTTACTTTGAACCTGTTCGATTGAAAGGAACTGACCATTATTTTCTATTCTCATAGCCGTCTCCTTTCGTGGCAAAACACAAAGTCATAGCTGTTCCGATTTATATTTCGGCATACTAATCAAAAACTTAAACCTTATTTGCAATTTTAAAGATTTTTTATTATTGGATTGATTAAGCCTGGCTCTGAGCTGCTTTTTCAGCCTCTTCCTTAGCCTTTCTCTCTTCATAAGCCTGCTGGTTTGCATTTGCCTCTGCTACGAGCTCTTTAATCTTGTTTACATACTTCTCAAGCTTTTCAACGTCAGCCTTTTCAAGAAGCTCTTTAGCTTTAAGAGACATGTTGTCATAGAAATCAGCAATCTTGTAAACCTGCTCAGCGTCAGTAAATTTGAGGTTATTGAAATCAGGAAGCTTATCAAGAAGTGTATAGAAGTCATCAACCTGATTGTGAATCTCAACAAATTCGGGATCGGCAACTGAATTAACATCATCCATCTTGTAATCTTTTCCATCGATGTTAAGATATGCCTCGCCGCTTGAGTAAGTTACATAATCAACCTTGCCCTGAACCTTGGTTCCGTCTTCAGCTGTTACGATTACTGTTTTACCTACAAGCTCTGAAGCTCTGCTCATTGAGAAGGCTTCAGCCATGTTAGAGAGTTGTTCAACCTGAGTAAATGTTGCATACTGGTTGATATACTCAGTATTTGATGTAGGCTCTAAGGGGTCCTGGTACTTCATCTGAGCACACAGTATATTCATGAAAGCATCTTTGTCATAACCATTATTGGCTGCCTTTTTAGCATCGGCAGTCTTGCTTTTGGTATCAACGATCTTTCCATCTTCTACTACTGCATTAACACTCATCTTTTACCCTCCGTGATTTGTCATAAGGGGGTACCGCTTGCGGTGGATTCCTTATGACGGTTCAAAGCTTTCATAATCTACTTTACACTTCCTTTGATCATGCTGTAAAATCAACGGAATTACCATTAAGTGCCATCATCTCTGCTGTAAGTTGGTCTTCCTCAGCGATTTCATCCATGTCATCAAGTGTAAGGTCGCCTAAATTGATTCTTCTCATAGGCTTTTTGATAATGCTTTGGGCATCCTGATCATCATCCTTCTGACTCTGGGAATCATTAAGTGTCTGATCGAATCCGCCAGCATTAACTGTTACTTCAATAGCTGTAACCTTTACGCCCTGTTCGTTGAACTTGTCTGTCAGCTGCTGAAGCTGCGCCTCAATTGCTGCCCTTACATCTTCAGTCTGTGTCACAAACTTAGCCAGCATATTTCCGTTCTTAGCCTGCTCAAGCATTACATTTACTGTTCCAAGACTTGCGGGATGAAGCTGAAGTTCAAGTGATGTTGCTTCTTCCTTAACGCTTATCTTAATGAACTCTGTGATCTGCTCCATGATATTATCTGTCTGCTCACTTTTGTAGGACTGCTGTACATTCTCTGTCTCAGCTACTTCAGAAAGCGAAGATGATATCTGGTTTGTCAGCTGACTAAAGATTAGCGGATCAGCCTTTTCATGGTCGGAATTTCTACCGGTATCCTGCTGCATCTGACTGTTTTCGTTGTTTGTTTCTTGTGCAGTTACTGTCTTAAATGCCTCTGTGCTCTCCGGAGCTTCCTTTGGAATTTCGTTTTCGACTGTTATTTCTACCTTAGGCTGCTGGATGGTAGTCTGTACTACCTCCTCCTTAGGAGCTGCTACCTGGAAAACTTCAGGGTTTTCAGATATATCTACTGTAACCCCATTACTTTCTGCTTCCTTGTTTAGGAGATTTTGCGAGAAGTCCTCAAGTGCTGCTGTAAAATCTTCTTCTGCAAGGCTAAACTCCTGCATAAGGTCCTGCCTGGTTGTTGTTACTGCATCCTGCATGTTCTGTACGCTCATGTACAAATCTGCATTTGTAACAATAGCCATGACATCATCGGAATTTGTAAGCTGCGCAACTATCTGGGTTAAGTTATTAGGATCAAGTATTGCTACCTGGCTAAATCCAAGTGTTGCCATTACGTTTTCAATTTCCTTGATGTCGATATTTAGTTCTTCGGAAAGCATATTAAGTAATCTCTGGCTCTCATCCAAAAGAGCTGTTCCAATGATGCTTTCACTGTCTTCAGATACCGGCTCTGCATTTCCCAGATTCATGAGAAGTACTGCTGCTGCATTTTCTGTAGCTTCGCCGGTCTCTTCTGTATCCTCCGTGACACCAAGGCCTTCTGTCTTTTCAGCTTTCTCAGTGTTATTTGCTGTTTTTTCAGCCTTTTCGGGAGTCTTTCCTGTATCACTTGTCTCTAATTCCTTAGCAGCTGTTTCTGTTGCATCAGCTCTGTCATAAGCCTTTGTATCAGTAGTTGTTTCTACCTTAGCTGCGCCGGTGCCCACCAGAGTACTTGTGATCTGAGCCTTCACCCCTACGGTCTGAGAGTCTGTGCCTGCACTAAGTAGAGCTTTCTGAAAATCCTTAAGGTCCTTTTTGCTCTCAGCAATTCCCTTTGCTGGCGCTGCGTTTGTGTATGCATTATTACTAGCATTTAAAACGCCCGGAATCGCATTTGTGATCATTAAGTGCCATCCTCCTTTCTTCTTTTTTTCGGTAATATGCATAATGTTCATGTATACATAGATAATATTTCAGAAATCCGCACTTGCTGCGGGTTTCGTGAAAACATGATACAACTACAAATAGGCCCTGCGACGCAGTCGCTCTGGAATGGCCTATTTGCACTCATTCTTGGACATGGTTCAAGAATGAGTGCATATTACTTCAAAAAATATATCGGCCGAACGGGATAAAACTTAACCCATACGGCCGAAAAATCTTAAAATAATATAAATTTTTTTCAGTTCCCGGATAGTCCCGAAACAGTAGCTGTATGTGTACTCGGTTCCATGTACTCGGTAACCTTTGCAGAGTACTCTTCAGTCATCTTATCAAGGATTGCTCCTCTGTTATCAGCTCCCATCTTTCCAAGAATCTTGGAAACAAGTCTTACAGAATCTCCGTTAGCATCATTTTTGATCATCTCATCAAAAATCGAAGCAGCCTCTTTTGCCTTCATTGAAGAATATGCATTTACATATTCATCAAGCTCAAGGTCATCGGACTGATTCTGCAGGATCTGCGCATATATCTGAGCTGCCACATCCGGTTCTATAGTTTCATAATACTTTTGATACTCCGCAGGATCCGGAGCATTATCTGCATAAACTACGTTTTTATAAAAATCTTCCTTCTGAGCTTCAAAATCAGCCTGCTCCTTCTCGAAGGGTTCAAGCCTTTCAACCTCTGTCTGAAGCTTATCTACCTGCTCCTGAAGGTCTGTGTTTTCTTCCATTTCCTTTCGAAGCTCATTTTCAAGTCTCTTAATATACAGATTTGCTTCATCAAGGCTACTTACCAGCTCTGCGTCATGATTTTCTCCACTCTCTACATTTCCGGAACTCTGGGTTACAGTATATGTTCCCTCGGGAAGAATCCTGTTAAGTCCCGGAACATCCTTGATTATAGGAGCAAGTACATTAGAGCCAAAGCCGCCCACATCCAGCTTAATTAGTAGGATCATGATAATAACCCAGATAAGGATTATAAAAATGGTCACAACAATAGTAGCCACACCGCCGCCATTATCGCCGTTTAGTTCCGCCGTGCGTTCAGCAAGTTCAGCAGCCCTTTTCTTAGCTTCTTTTCGCTGTTCCTTTAATTCTTTTTTGAGAGCTTTTCTGTCTTCCTTAAGCTTCTTTCTCGCCGCCTTTTCTTCGTCTACCACCGGGGGCAATACAGAGCTTTCAGTCTCTTTATTATCTGCCATCAGTCTCCCTCTTTTTGTTCTTTGGCACGCTTAGTATAAGTAAAGCTGGTTCTTTCGTCCATTTCTTTTGCTTCGGCTTCTTTTTCTTCTTCCATAAATTGCAAAAAAGCCTTTTCTCTAAGGCGCTCCTGCATTTTCCTCTCCTGAATCGCCTTTGTAAGCTTAAGTCTTGCCATCTCGTACTTTGCGCGATAGGTTTCAACCACTGCTTCCTGATTCAGGATCATTACATCCATCTGTTTTTCCGCATAATTATTATCGACTATATCCCGAACGTTCATTATGCTTTCACTTCTAAGCCTATAGGCTTCTTCGATGTAATCCTGTTTTCTCTTTCTATATCCTTCAAGTATCTCAAGCTGGTCATTTAAGTTCTTATTTGCCACGGCAAATTCCATCTTGACCTGCTCTTCCTGCTGAAGTCTTAAATTTAATACGCCCTGAAGCCTATAATTAAATCTCGCCATATAACACCTTTAAAAACCTCTGTCACGGCATCAATCTGCGAATAGTCTTTCAAGCTGCTGCACTATCTCTTCGTAACCAAACTTTTCATCAGTTTCCTGCATCAAAAAGTTGTTTACAGCTTCTATCTTCGATACGGCATAATCAATATTCTTGTTAGCACCGCTCTTGTATGCTCCGATGTTAATCAGATCCTCTGCGTCATTGTAGGTAGCAAGGACGTTTTTAAGTTTTCCTGCAGCTTTCTTTTGCTCAGAAGGTGCAATTGCACTCATACATCTTGATATGCTTGCAAGAACGTCTATTGCAGGATAATGGTTCTTTTGGGCAAGCTTTCTGTCAAGGACAATATGTCCATCCAGAATACCTCTTGCCGTATCGGTTATAGGCTCATTGAAATCATCACCATCTACAAGCACTGTATAAAGGCCAGTGATAGAGCCTTTTCTTGATCTGCCTGCTCTCTCTAAAAGGCGCGGCATCTCTGCGTATACGCTTGGAGGATAGCCTCTTGAAACGGGAGGCTCACCGCTGGCAAGTCCTATCTCTCTTTGAGCCATTGAAAAACGTGTAAGGGAATCCATCATAAGTAGCACATCTTTTCCCTTATCACGAAAATACTCTGCTATGGAAGTAGCTGTCTTTGCTGCCTTAAGTCTCTCAAGAGCAGGCTTATCACTTGTTGCAACAACTACAATAGACCTTGCCATACCTTCCTCACCAAGGTCTCTCTCAATGAATTCTCTAACTTCCCTTCCTCGCTCTCCGATAAGGGCAATAACATTAATGTCTGCCTCGGTATTTCTTGCAAACATACCCATCAATGTACTTTTACCTACGCCGGAACCAGCAAATATGCCGATTCGCTGTCCCTTACCAACTGTTAAAAGACCATCGACCGCCTTAACTCCAAGGGATAATACATCTGAAATCGGATCTCTGGTCATGGGATCCGGAGGCTGATTCTCAACTGAATAGGCAACGCCGTTTTCAAGGGATGTTCCCTGACCATAGCTTGTTCCATCTATTCTTCCAAGGCCGTCTAAGGTCTTTCCAAGGAGTCCCTCACCAACATTCACTCTTAAGGGCGCGTCGGTGTTTTCAACTATACTTCCGCTTCCGATACCGCTTGTATTTTCATAGGGCATAAGAAGAACATGATTGTCCCTAAAGCCAACAACCTCAGCCATGGTACCTTTCCCCTGAGGTCTTGCGGTACTTTCACCATCCTTACTCTTTGGATAGATGTAGCAGATGTCACCCATTTTTGCCTGGGGACCTGCCGACTCTATAGTAAGGCCTACCACATTAACAACCTTTCCTCTAACTCTGTAAAAGGTGTTATTTGTGAGTTTTTTGTATTTAGAATAGTCAATTATTCCATTTCCCATCAGCGTTTATTCCTGTCAAAAGAAAGGAGCTTTAGTTTTCTTGCAAGCTCAGACAGTTCAACACCAAGTGAACAGTCAAATACTCCGCCTTCTGATTCTAAAATACATTCATTTTCCTGAAGAAGAGGATCTTCTATTATTTCCAAAGTAGAATTAGGACTTCCCATAGCCTCTTCAAGAGCTGGCTTTTCATCTGTAACAAGATCAAAATCATCAGATGAAACATGAAGGATAATATCCGTTCCGCTCTCCATCTTACTAAGGGTAGTTTTTAGAAGATGCATGATGATATCCTTGTTTTCCCTAAGGTCCACGTTAAAGACATGTTCATAGATATTAGTCAGAGTATCAACCATATCCGGTTCTATAGAATTAACAAGCTGCTGAAAATCAGCCTGCATCTTCTCTTTTTCTTCTGCAATCTCAGCTTCCGCATCTGCTTTAAGCTGCTCTGCTTCCTGAGAGCCTTGAGAAAAACCGGCTTCATATCCGGCATTTCTGCCTTCTTCTTCAGCCTGGGCTCTTATCTGATCAGCTTCTTCATTGGCTGCTGCAACTATCTGCTGAGCCTGCTCCTCAGCCATCCTGATCTGTTCATCTATCTGAGCCTGAATGTCCTCAAGGTTTATCTGAGGTGTTTCCGTTCCTTCCTGCTCCTCCATAGGGGCTTCTAAGTCCATGCCAAGGTTCATATCGTCACCTGACATCATATTTTCTTCAGAATTAAACATTTCGCCTGAAGGCTGATCAAAATCCATGGACTCAGAAGGCATATCTCCATCCATATCTTCAGGAAAACCCTGATTAATGTCCGGGTTAAAATTCTGATTAAAGCCCTGATCCACAGAAAATCCATCCCCTCCGTCCATCTCAGGCGCAGGAGCTCCGATTATGTTCTGACCATCCTCATAAGCATCTATCTGGCCATAGTCGATTCCGGCTTCGAAACCATCATACAACACTTCCTCGCCATTTTCCTGGCGCTCAGCCATAAGGCGCTTGGCTTCTTCAGCATGGTACTTTTCTATTTTTTGCTCTGCAAGCTCATTATTGTCGATGATTCTCTTTTCATTCTCATCTACATTAACCCAGAAAGCTTTAAACAAATTAGACAACTAGCTCATCACCTCCGCCTCTGGAGATTACAATTTCACCTGAATCCTCAAGCTTACGGATAACATTAACGATCTTCTGCTGTGCTTCCTCAACATCCTTCATACGAACAGGTCCCATGAAGTCCATATCTTCCTTGATCATAGCAGCAAGACGTTTTGACAGGTTGTTGAAAATAGCAACCTGAACCTGCTCGGTTGAGCCCTTGCAGGCAAGACCAAGGTCAGCATTATCAACGTCACGCAATACTCTCTGAATAGCTCTGTCGTCCAGAAGAAGGATATCCTCGAATACGAACATCTTCTTGCGGATCTCATCAGCAAGCTCGGGCTGCTCGATTTCCAGAGTCTCCATGATATGCTTTTCAGTAGCACGATCAACAGTATTAAGGATTTCAACAACAGCATCGACACCACCGACAACGGTGTAATCCTGGTTAACAAGGGATGAAAGCTTGGATTCAAGAATTCGCTCAACATCCTTGATGGTATCAGGACTTGTTCTATCCATGGTTGCAATACGCTTTGCTACATCCGCCTGTCTTTCAGGAGGAAGAGCGCCCAAAATCATCGCACTCTGAGAAGGCGACATATAGGACATGATAAGCGCAATAGTCTGCGGATGCTCATCCTGTATGAATGTAAGAAGCTGTGAAGGATCAGTCTTTCTGATAAATTCGAAAGGCTTAACCTGCAAGGACGCAGTAAGCTTACTGATAACGTCCATGGCCTTGTCTTCACCAAGGGCTTTTTCAAGAAGTTCCTTGGCATAGTTAATACCACCCTCGGCAATATACTGCTGGGCAAGACAAATACCATAGAATTCCTCTATGACCGCTTCTTTTACCTGAGGAGTAACACTCCTTGTGTTTGCAATTTCAAGGGTGAGTTCCTCAATTTCGTCTTCCTTTAAATGTTTAAATATTGCTGATGATTTCTCGGGGCCTAGAGAAATAAGAAGGATTGCTGCCTTCTGAGTTCCCGACAAATTAGCCGTCAGCGCAGGATCATAATTTCCCTGAGGGGGAAGCGAACCACCACCGGTACCTTCATCTAAATCATCATCAAATTCTTCGCCGTCTATAGCCATACCTTAACTCCCCTTTGTACTTAGTCTTTACTCATAATCCTCGTTCAGCCAGTTACGAAGAAGTGTAGCTGCTGCTTCCGGATTCTCATCGATGAACTTCTCGATAAGTCTCTTTGTCTCACTACCCTCATCGATTGAAATCTCATCAAGGGTATCAACAACTTCTTCAGGCTGTGACTCAAGAAGTTCCTCAACGGAAAGCTCCTCAGGAAGGATTTCTTCCTCAGCCTCTTCCTCTTCAAGCTCTTCTTTCCTTGTTCTGATACTTCTCCAGATAACGAATCCGAGAAGTCCGAGGATAAGAAGAATAAGAATAATCTGCAAAATATCCGTAAGCGTCAGCCCCTTTCCTTCTGAATCAAAGAACATTGGTTGATTGTATGCTGTCATTGATATGTTGCTTGGATCAATTCCACTTGCTTTAGCTACGATGTTTATGGTGTCATCCGTTACTTCTGTAGGTGTAACATCTGTATTTATCTTAAATTCATCCCATGGAACATCTCCGTGTTCTGAAGGAACATATTCATCCTCGTTGTAGATCACATATTTGATAGCTGTAACTGAGATGGATGACTTTTCATAATCAACAACTCCCGCAGGTGTTGTGATGGTTGTTATCTTTTCGTTAGGAAGGTAATCCCTTGATTCCTCTTCGATATTTGATGTAGATGAGCCGTTATCCTGAAGCATGTAGCTTGTCTCATCATCGTTATTGGTGTCAGTTCCAGGAATTCCGCTTGTACCATTTACATTGTTTGCTGAGTAGGTATCCTCATGGCTAAGTACGCCCTGCTTCTGATCATCTGCAGGATAATACTCATGCTCAGTTGACTCGACACTTGAAAAATCAAGAATAAGGTTACTTGCAACTTCAATATCCGTATAGAGCTTTGTTCCCTGCAAAACTCTGATGATTTCAGATCTTATCTGATTCTCTGCCTTGGTCTTGGCATTTAACTGAGTGCTTGCAAGTCCTGAAGCAGATGATTCCTCAGATCCCGAAAAGAGCATATGACCTTCGGAATCCATGATCACGATATTTTCAGTTGTTTTATTGCCCAGTGCAACAGAAATAGCCTTTGCGAGGTATGCTGCGTTATCCTCTGTAAAGGCTTCGGGATCTTTCAATTTAAGGACCATACTTGCAGAAGACTCAAGATTCTGTGACAGAAGGGTTCCGTCATTGGTTGGAATATTAAGCTCAACCTTAGCCTTTTCAATGGCTTCGAACTCCTCTATGAATTCGTTCGCAAGCTGATCTTCTAAGTATTTCTTGTACTTCTTCTGCTTATCTGACTCAGTGGTTGAGAAACTTCCGTCAACTACATTATCAATCTTGTAGGTCTCAGCCTGAATGTCATTTTGCGCAAGAAGCAGTGTAGCTGATGTTTTATCCTTCTCAAGTATTTCAAACCGCAAAGTATCATCAGAAAGGCGGTATTTTACCCCATTCTCATCGAGAAGCTCTACAATCTGAGCCGACTGCTTTGTGTTCTCCGCAGTAACCAGTTCCACATACTTTGGCTGGTTAAATACAGTCAGAAGAATAACCACTGTAAGAAGTACGGCTGCTACTCCGGCTATCATTAGCGTCTTCTGTCTTATTGTAAAGCGATTCCACCACTCAAGGATCCTGTCCCTGAGCTCCAAAAGACGTTCTCGCATACTTCTCTCCTCCCCAAAAAACTAATAAATTATATCTGCATCTGCATAATCTCTCTATAAGCCGCAAGTGCTCTGTCTCTTACGGCGATTGTATACTGAAGCGCTGTCTCAGCCTTCTGCAGAGCGATACCAAGGTCGTGGGTATTGTCTGTTTCACCAAGGGCCCACTTTATCTCTTCGTTCTCTGCGTCAGACAGATAAGCATTCGTAGTATTTATATTCTCAACAGTTCTCTTGAAAATATTAGAAAATGAACCATCGTTACCATATCTGTCACCTAATGGATTGATAACTCTGCTGTGAACTTTTTCAGCATTTCTGATAGCTGCAGAATGAACATTTCTGATCTGACTGATATCAATATCTGCCATAACCCCTCCTAATTGTTAACGCTGCACTCGTAAAAGCACCTTTAAACTTAGCCTTGTGCTATTGAAAGTCCCTGAGTCATCAGGTACTTACTTGAAGCAAAAGCTGTAGCATTGGCCTCATAACCTCTTTGGGCATCAATAAGGTTTGTCATCTCAGTTACGATATCAACGTTTGGATATGTGACATATCCGTATTCATCAGCGTCAGGATGGGACGGATCATAAACCATCTTATAGTCAGTCCATGTGTCATCCTTTATGGAAGAAACCTTAACGCCTCTTCCGCTGTAGTGATCAAGTCTGTCATTAAGGATTTTTGAAAAAGGTGTCTGTGTTCCCTTCTCAGTAAAGGTCACAACCTTTCTGGTATATACATCACCGGTTGCATCTCTTGTGGTGTTTGCATTGGCAATATTCTGAGAAATGATATCCATGCGGAATCTCTCAGCAGTCATGCCGGATGAATTGATATTAAAGGAGTCGAAAATGTTACCTGTACTAATCATCAGCTACCTCCTTACTGTCCACTCATTGCATTTTTAAGGTTGGAGAATTCTGAATTTATACCAAGCATTACGCCCTGATACTTTATCTGATTGGCGGCAAGGGTAACGTTCTCTGTATCGATATCTACGTTATTGCCATCCATTCTGTAAGAATAATTAGAATAGTCAGTATATGTTCTGGGCTTTAATCTATCTAGCTTTACGTCTTTAACCTTGGCATCCATCGTCTTATATCTGGAGTTACCAAGGGCTCTCTCAAGCTCTCTCTCAAACGCAACATCCTCACGCTTATAATAAGGCGTGTTGACATTGGCTATATTATTGGACAGAACTTCATTCCTGATCCAAGATGCATCTGCTGTCTTATCCAGCACATTGATATAGTCAAATGCGTTGCTGTTTATCATAGAATCCCCCCTTACCCATGAACAAAAGAGTTAAAACCTTTTAACCCTAATATCATATTATGATTTTTTAATGCAAATTACAAGGTTTTTGAGTAAATTTACACTTTATGTTGTGCTTTTTTTCTCATCAGACACAAGAAATTGTAAAAAGGGACTTATCAAAAAGATAAATCCCTTCATCATCATCCGTCCTGACATATTCTTTTTCGGAAAGAACGAATTGCCATATTATGCCTGATATAAAAGCTTCGCAGAATGTTCACATTTGTGACTTAAGTTTCTTGATCTCATCAAATACCACATCGTTCAAAACCTTGATGTAGGTACCCTTCATGCCGGAAGATCTGGATTCTATTACGCCGGCACTTTCAAACTTTCTAAGAGCATTAACGATAACACTTCTGGTAATGCCTACTCTGTCAGCAATCTTACTTGCAACCAGTACGCCTTCCATACCATCAAGCTCATCAAAAATGTGAATGATGGCTTCCATCTCAGAAAATGAAAGTGTGCTAATTGCGGATTTAACTACAGCAAGCTTTCTGCTCTCTTCAGCACTTTCCTCATTTACAGCTCTTAGCATCTCAAGGCCAACTACAGTTGTGCCATATTCGCATAAAATAATATCGTCGATATCATATGGCTCATTGCACTTATAGATAAACAGTGTTCCAAGTCTCTCACCGGCAATCTCAATAGGCGTAATGATTGCCTGATACTTTCCCATATCGACATCTTCAAAGCCCAGGGTCTGAAGATTTACGTTTTCCTTTGTAGAGAGAACTGTAAGAAGTCTCTCGTTAAGCATCGGATCTATGAAGCTTCCTACATCGTCAACAAGCATCTCTCCAAGAGAGTCCACCTGAGAAGTCTCACCTATTCCCAAAACCTTACCCTTACGGCTGATAACAAGCATATTTGAATTAAGTATTTCACATAGGACTGAGCAAATATCATTGAAAACAACCTTGCCAGAATTACTGTTATGCAAAAGTTTCCCAATTTTTCTTGTTTTGTCAAGTAACTGTACGCTACTCATGAAAAATCTCCTTTTTTTCTGAAAATGATTTGCGATTTGCACAATTCCAATACAACTATGAAAATTGTATCATATAAATTTACCTACATCAAAGAGATTTGCGCCTATTTTTTATTAAATTAAAATAAATTACAAAAATATTTATACTGATATTTTTATCAAAAAGTCCGTTAAAGCGAAAATGCTTTAACGGACTCTAAATCATCTTTATTATTCTTCGTCCTTTGGCTTATCGCCAATATATCCGCACTCCGGATCATTGCAGACAAGTTTGTTATTCTTAACAAGCATCAGACCGCCACATCTCGGACACTTCTGCTTTGCAGGCTTCTGCCATACCATGAAATCGCAATCAGGATTGTCGATACATCCGTAGTAAAGACGTCCCTTCTTTGTACGCTTAAGAACGATATCCTTTCCGCACTTAGGGCACATAACTCCGGTCTTTTCATAATAGGGCTTAGTGTTTCTGCACTCAGGGAAACCGGGGCAAGCAAGGAACTTACCGTGAGGTCCATACTTGATTACCATATTTCGTCCGCAGTTTTCGCAGACAACATCAGTTGCCTCATCCTGAATAGTGATCTTCTCTAGTGCATTCTGAGCATTCTTTACAGCTTCATCAAGATCAGGATAGAAATTCTCGATTATAGTCTTCCACTTAACATCGCCTTCTGCTACACCGTCCAGGAGCTTCTCCATGTTGGATGTGAAACTTACGTCAACAATCTGAGGGAATGCTTCATTCATCATCTTGTTAACTGCTTCACCAAGCTCTGTTACGTAGAGATTCTTGTTTTCCTTGGTAATGTAATGTCTTGCAAGGATTGTTGTGATCGTAGGAGCATATGTACTTGGGCGTCCGATTCCAAGGGCTTCAAGATCATGTACAAGTGAAGCCTCTGTGTAATGGGGAGCAGGCTGTGTAAAATGCTGCTTCTCTTCGAATTCTTCAAGTTCAAGTTCAGAACTCTCATCAATTCTCTTTGCAAGAGTGTTCTTCTCTATCTGATCATCCTCATCAGTATATACATTCATGAAACCGTCAAATACAGTTCTTGATGCAGCAACAGTAAATCTGTGCTCACCTGCATCGATCTTAACTGATGTAGTCTCATATTTTGCAGCAGCCATGCGGCTTGCCATAAATCTCTTCCAGATAAGCTGATATAATCTGAACTGATCTCTGCTAAGGAAATCCTTAACAACTACAGGAGTGTTATTTACATCAGTAGGTCTTATGGCTTCATGAGCATCCTGAATCTTAGCAGAATTCTTTGCTGCAGATATTTTCTCAGCAAGATACTCTTCTCCGAAGTTTTCCTGAATATAATTCTGAGCCAGTGCATTGGCCTCATCTGAAATACGGGTTGAATCCGTACGGAGGTAGGTAATAAGACCTACAGTACCGTTCTTACCCATATCAATTCCTTCATAGAGCTGCTGCGCTGTACGCATTGTCTTCTGTGTTGAGAAGTTGAGCGTCTTTGAAGCTTCCTGCTGAAGTGTTGATGTTGTAAAAGGAAGAGGTGCTTTCTTTGTCCTCTCGCCCTTCTTGATCTCTGTTATCTTAAACTTCTGTCCCTTAAGCTCCTTAAGAATCTGATCGAGCTCATCTCTTGATGAAATCTCAACCTTCTTGCCGTTTTTGCCATAGTAATGAGCAACGATAGGCTTCTTCTCACCCTTAACCTTAAGTGTAGCGTCAAGTGACCAGTACTCCTGAGGAATAAAGGAGTTAATCTCATTCTCTCTGTCGCAGATAATTCTAAGAGCTACAGACTGAACTCGTCCGGCACTAAGGCCTCTCTTAATCTTCTCCCACAGAAGAGGTGAAATTTCATAACCAACCATACGATCAAGCACACGTCTGGCCTGCTGTGCATCAACGAGATTCATATCGATATCTCTGGGATGCTTCATAGCTTCCTTAACTGCGCTCTTTGTAATCTCATTAAATGTTACTCTTGAAAATCTGTCCTTTGCATCCTCAAGCTTAAGAGCTGTCATAAGATGCCAGGAAATTGCCTCACCCTCTCGATCCGGGTCAGTTGCAAGATATATATGTTCAGCATTCTTTGCAGCTTTTCTAAGAGCGGCAAGAACGTCACCTTTTCCCCTTATAGTAATATACTTGGGTTCGAAGCCATGATCGACATCAATACCCATCTGACTCCTGGGAAGGTCTCTTACATGCCCGTTACTGGCAGCGACCTCATATCCTGTACCCAGGAACTTCTTTATTGCTTTCACCTTTGTAGGTGACTCAACAATAAGTAATTTCTTCTTTGTAGCCATTAAATATGCCCCTCTTTTTTCGTGTAATTTTTTATTAATAGTAGAAACAGGAATTTTCCTGCTCCATAGTTTCGTAATATACACTATATTTTTTGGCTTTGCAATTAAAAATTTATATAGTTTTACAAATACTATTCCTAAATATGCACACGAAAATGGGCGCCGGCTGTTTTACCGACGCCCTTCAGATTGAAATTTCCAATGGACTTTGTCTCCTTTTCTGTCTATTTATTTTTACGAATCTCCAGGAGAAACCAGGCTGCGCATCGAGGCTTCTACAATCTACCACTGGTGAGTTTACATTCACAATTTGTGGTACCAACTGATTCGTTTAAAAAATATTTGGAATGTCGGGTCGAATCGGTGAAGCACACGCCGCCTCATCTCTCCTGTATTCCGTACAATGAACGGAGCATCAATTTGTCGATCCAGTGAAGCTCACGCCGCTTTCTCTTCCAACAGCTCCCGTTCAGTTGTATTTGGTAATTAAATAGTATCAATTTAAGTTTGAATTGTCAATACATTTTAAACAAATATTTTTATTATTTAGATATTTTTCTAACAATCACATTATTGTCACATTTTTCAGTCTTCCAGCATCAATTTGCATCTATTTTCTCATACTTATTGGACAACATGTGTAATTTTAAAATTTATGCACAATATTTTGTATGTCATTATGAGTCACTTCTATATTTTGTGTTATTATCGTCACCCTATTGTCATAAAATTGTGGTTGACAATAGCTACAACTTAACATATACTCCAATTGTCAACCTTAAAAAATCCTTTTTAGGTGACAATAAAAATGAATTTATTCTCAAAAATATACAATTCAAAAGGAGACATCATGAGCAGCACACTAGATTCAAGAAGTAAGGCAGACACAAACACCATTGCAGGCAATAAGAGTAATGTATCCATTCAGGATCTTTGCATGATAGCAGTATTTACAGCAATCATCTCCGTTCTCTCACAGCTTTCAATTCCTATGCCCGCGGGAGTACCAATGACACTTCAGACACTTATAATCCCCATAGCAGGAATCGTACTAGGTAAGAAAAAAGGATCCTATGCAACTCTCCTCTATCTTTTACTAGGGGCAGTTGGCGTTCCTGTATTTGCAGGATTTGCAGGAGGATTTGACAAGCTGATCGGTATGACAGGAGGATTCCTTGTATCATTCCCTGTTCTTTCCTTTACAGCAGGACTTGGTGATGAAATCGGAAAAAAAATCTCATCAGGCAAAAAAGGCATTTCAAAAACTGCAGTATATTTTTCATTATTAGTGGCAAGCCTTCTGATTGGTGCTACAATTAACTATGTTATCGGAACGCTCTGGTTCATGTTTGTGGCGAAGGCCGGCCTTATGTATTCACTTACAGCCTGCGTATTTCCCTTTATACCTACAGCAATAGTAAAGATCATACTTGTAGCTGTACTTGGACCTGAGCTTAAGAAAAGACTTAGCAGATTTATCTGACGCACGAGGATAAAAACCTCATGCGTAATGAGGTATATATGAAAGACACAAAAGAACAGGTTCTTGAATATCTTGAAAATAATAAAGGCCGCTTTTCCTCAGGAGAAACAATTGCCGGGGAGCTGAATTTATCACGAAACAGCGTATGGAAAGCAATTGAATCCCTTAGAAGAAGCGGCTATCAGATTGAAGCAGCATCAAGGAAGGGCTATCTTCTGTCAAATGACGATGATAATTTAAATATTGCTGCTATCGCAAGACTTCTTTCCGGGAATATTAATCCGGATCTGATCCACATTTATAACTCAATAGAATCTACCAATAAGACCGCGAAGGGCGCCGCAGCATTCGACGCTCCTTTTGGTACAACAATTATTTCTGCAACCCAGACAGCAGGAAGTGGCAGGAAAAAGCGCTCTTTCCACTCTCCAAACGGGGGAATCTACATGAGCATGGTTTTATCTCCTGATAAAATCCCATTTAAAAATCACGCTCTTATAACCGCCTATGCAGCAATCAGCGTATGCGAAGCAATAAAGAAATATTCAGGTAAAAAACCTTACATAAAATGGATGAACGATATCTTTATAGATGGCAAAAAGGTATGCGGAATCCTGACTGAATCAACAGCAGACATGGACACAGGTGAGCTTTCCTGGGTAGTTGTGGGAATCGGAATAAACTTCTGCGTAAATACTAAATCCTTCCCGGAAGGGGCAAAAGAAATCGCAGGTAGTATATTTGAGCCGGGAAAAGCTCCTGTTTCAAAAAATGTGATGATCGCAGAAATAATAAACAATATCCTTACAGGAAGCGTTATCGGAGCAAGCTTTGATACACCGGGTAGCACCGATAACGATTTTGATCACTCAGAAGAAATATTAAAAAAGTACCGGGCATATCTAAATATGCTCGGCACTGAAATAACTATATTGTCACAGGATGGCGAATACAAGGCTACTGCCCTTGATATTGATGATAACGCAAAACTAATTGTAGAACTTCCTTCAGGTCACAAGAAAACTTTGCGGTCTGAAGAAATCAGCATACGACTCTGATATTATTTTGCTCTCTTTACCATCTCTTTTAATTCGTCCGGTGAAAACTTGTAGGCATTTCCACAGAAATGACATTTAAGCTCGATATCCTCATTGTCAGCTATGAGGTTTTCGAGCTCTTTTTTTCCAAGAAGAACAAGAGCTCTCTCCATTCTGTCTCTGTCACAGCCGCACTTATATGTAACAGGCATTGTATCTGTTATGACCATGTCCAGATCCTTAAGAACATATTCAAGCATCTCTTCAGGTGTATATCCATGGTTAAGGAGAAGTGTAACTGAAGGCATATTTGAAATATTCTCTTCAAGCTTTGCAATAGCCTCATCTGAAGCTCCGGGCATAAGCTGAACTATAAATCCTCCAGACTCCATAACACTGAAATCCTTGTTTACAAGAACTCCAAGGCCTACAGATGAAGGTATCTGCTCGGACTCAGCAAAATAATATGTGAGATCATCAGCAATCTCGCCGCTATGAAGCTCGATTGTTCCCACATAAGGATCCTTAAGTCCAAGGTCTCTTGTTACAGTAAGTGTACCATTACCTACTGCTCCACCTACATTCAAATGTCCCTGAGCATTATTGGGTAAAACTACGGCATTATTCTTGACATATCCCTTTACTTCACCCTTATTGTTAACAGTTACAAGAAGACCTCCTATCGGGCCATCTCCCTCAATAGTGATCGTCAGAGCATCCTTATCACCCTTAAGCATATCCCCCATCATTAAAGCGCCGTTCATAAGCCTTCCAAGGGCAGCTGCGCATATAGGGCTAAGGTTGTGTATTTTTCTTGCTTCATCTGTAAGATTTCTGGATGTAACCGCAAATGCTCTGATCTGGGCATCTGCAGCAGTAGCTCTTACCATGTAGTCTTTATTATCCAATAGTATTCTCCTTAAAATAAATGAAAGTTCTTAATATGATAAAACCGGCTTACTCATCCGAATAAGCCGGCCGTTTTTCCATTAAGCAAGTGTTGCTGTGATGATTGCCATAGAATAAACTTCCATAGCGTTGCAGCCTCTTGATAAGTCATTGATTGGTGCATTAAGTCCAAGAAGGATAGGACCATATGCTTCGAAGTTACCCATACGCTGCGCAATCTTGTAACCAAGGTTACCTGCATCGATATCAGGGAAGATGAATGTGTTTGCATGTCCTGCAACCGGTGAACCGGGAGCCTTCTTACGAGCAACTGTAGGTGAAACAGCAGCATCAAACTGAAGCTCTCCATCTATAGGAAGCTCGGGGTACTTCTCCTGAGCCTTCTTTGTTGCGTTCTGCATCTTTGTAACTGAATCGCTCTTAGCTGATCCCTTTGTAGAGAATGAAAGGAATGCCACCTTGGGATCTACGCCAAATGCCTTAGCACAATCAACTGTTTCCCTGCAGATCTCAACAAGCTCATCCTCGTTAGGATCAATATTAATAGCGCAGTCACCCATTGCAATAACTTCATTATCACCTGTTGCTGAAGGGCGAACAAGGATGAAACATGAAGATACGATGCTGTTTCCGGGTTTTGTCTTAATGATCTGAAGTGCAGGTCTTACTGTGTCAGCTGTTGAATAAGTAGCACCACCAAGGAGGCAATCAGCCTTACCCATCTTAAGAAGCATTGTTCCAAAATAGTTGGCATGTGAAAGAGTCTCACGCGCCTTCTCAGGTGTCATACCCTTGTTCTTTCTGAGTTCTACGAACTGATCTACCATCTCGTCAAATTCTTCGTAATTCTCAGGATCAATTATCTTAGCACCTCTGATATTGAATCCCTCTTCCTCAGCTGTCTTATTGATAACATCAGGATTACCGATAAGAATAGGCTTTAAGAAGCTGCTTGCCAGCAGTCTTGAAGCTGCCTCAAGTATTCTTGCGTCAGCACCTTCTGTAAAGACAATTGTCTTTGGATTAGCTTTAAGCTTTGAAATCATATCACCGAAACCGTACATTTCTGAATCCTCCTAAATACTATTAAAAGGCTCATAAGAGTCATTTTTTAACATGAAATTTAATTTGTGAAATAATCACGCCAAAGCATTATACATCAACCAAGTCGAATTACTCAAGAATAGATAATTAATTATCAATCTGGCAAATCTATCTTCTCTCCATCCCTATGCATTGAGAATTTATCCATTGGATAATTCTTAAGATTATCAAGCACTTTTCTTCCATCAGCCTTAGCAAGAAGAGTTGCTCTTGCCTTGGTTATCTCAACTTCAGTCTTATGCTTGGAAGGTCCTCCAAGGCATCCGCCCGGACAAACCATGCCTTCAATAAAGTCCTCAGGAAGCTTATTCATCTTAAGAAGAGTAAGTGCTTTTTTACATTCAACACCGCCTGCAGCCCTAAGGAGCTTAAGGTCCTGAATATCTTCTCCTCTCTCCTTCATGCACTCAATAACAGCATTAGCAACGCCGCCGCTTGTGGCAAATCTCTTACCCCAGATTGAAGACTCCTGATACTCATCATCTACAGGTTCAAACTCAATTCCCTTTGATCTCATAAGAACTCTGAGTTCTCCAAAGGTAACTACATAATCTGCATTTCCCGGAACAGAATCATCCTGCGCCTCTGCTTTCTTGGCAATACAAGGACCAACAAATACAGTGATGCAGTCAGGTCTTGTAGCCTTTAAATATCTGGAAATTGCGCACATAGGTGAAACCGTTGAGGACATATTGTTCTCAAACTGCTCAGGGAAGTGCTTTTTAAGCATATTTATAAACGCCGGGCAGCAGGATGTGGTCATCTTCTTGCCCTCAGCATATGCCTCAGCCCATTCCTTTGACTCATAGGCCGCTGTCATATCTCCGCCAAGTCCAACTTCCACCATGTCAGAAAATCCCATTTTAAGAAGCGCATTTTTAACAGAAGCCATGGATATATTTTCGCCAAACTGACCTTCTGTTGCTGGAGCGCACATGGCAATAACTTCTTTTCCTGCCTTAATAGCTTCGATTATCTGAACCAGGTAGGTCTTTGATCCGATTGCTCCGAAAGGACAGCTATGGATGCAATGACCGCACTGGATGCATTTTTCCTCATCAATTTTACAATAGCCATACTCATCGTAAGTGATCGCTCCAACAGGACAGGCCTTATGGCAAGGTCTCTCAAGATGAACAATAGCACCATATGGGCAGGCCTTGGCGCACATTCCGCACTCCCTGCACTTTGCGGGATCGATGTGCATCTTCACATCGCCGGGATGTATAGCCTCGAATTTACAGGAATTAAGACAAGCCTTACCTATGCAGAATCTGCAGTTATCCGTTACTGAAAATGAAGCAATGGGACACTCATCACATGCAGGATCAATAACCAGAACAACGTTATGTGAATCCTCGTTATAAGATGTGTTCATGCCACATGCAAGTCTTATTCTCTGTCTTACTATCTCTCTTTCCTTGTACACGCAGCAACGATACTCGGGTTTTGGTCCTGGAATAATCTTGTAGCAGAGCTGCTCCTTGTGCTGCTCATCCAGCTTATCCTCCCAGGCAAGCCTGCACACTTCCTCCATGATCTTGTGTTTAAATCCGATAATACCCTTGTCGTTTGTAACCATAGAAATCTCCTCTGCCTAAAAAAACCGCTTTTGCTACTTCTATTATATAAAAAATCCCATATTAAAGCTCTATTTTTCTGCAAAAATCAAGCCCGCTGCCATCATGGGCTGTAATAAGAAGGGGATTGCTACCCTGCTTTTCCCTAATATAATTAATTGCCGTAATTTTGTTTTCTTCATCAAGTCCAGCGAAGGGCTCATCCAGAATGAGCATATCAAAAGAAATCGAACATGCTCTTACTATGGCAACCCTTCTCTTCATGCCACCGGAAAGCTCTCTTACAGGCTTTTTTAGCGCCTCAGCAGGAAGCAGTTTTAAAAGCTCTTCCTCTGCAACCTTAGCGGAGTTTTTCTTATTTACCATAACTACATTTTCTATAGCGGTAAAATCCTCACACAGCCTGTTTTCCTGAAAAACAACTCCGGCATTAAGATATGGATACTTGTAATCACCCATAAGATGAACCCTGCCTGAAGTAGGCTCTTCCAGCCCAAGAAGTATTCTGACCAGAGTCGTCTTACCCTTTCCTGATTCGCCTATTATGGCATAGGAATGATTATTTTCTATTTCAAGCTTGAAGTTATCAAGGACCTTCTGGTCACCATAGCACTTGGTTATATTGTCAAGATCAATTGTCACCTTTAGCTCCTTTCCCACCAAGTAGTGTAATAAGCCCGGTGATTATTTTTTCTGTAATATATGAAACCAGGACAATTGTAAAAGTCCAGGCAAAAAGCTCTGATGTATCAAGTAAAACCTTGGCCTTGTACAATCCGTTACCCATTGTCAGGGCGCTCTGGCCGATTACTTCCGCAGCAACTCCGCTCTTAAATCCCATTCCTATGGACAAAGAGAGGGAGCTTTTAAAAAACGGAACAAGAGAAGGCAGATAAATATATCTAACCTGATTAAACCTTGGCATCCTGTATACATAAGCCATCTCAAGAAGATCCGCAGCTGATGCAGAAATCCCCTCCAGAACAGATGTATAAACTATAGGAAATACAACCAGCGCAGAAATCACTGTTGAGACGTTGCCGCTACCAAACCATATAAGAACGAGCACAGCAAAACTGGCTACCGGAACGGCTTTTACAACCTGGGCAATAGGTGAAAGCAGATCCTTTACTATGGAAATCTTATAAGACGCTATTCCCAGCACAACGCCAAGGATCACACCTATAAGTATTCCTCCCATGATATGAACATATGATGATAAAACAGAGGATATAAACTCCCCATCCCCCAAGAGACCAAAAAGTGACTTTATTGTTTCTATGGGGCCTGCAAACAATACACTGTTATGGATAATAAGAGCTGCCACCTGCCAGATTACTACCCATAGCGCTATAATTCCGATTTTCTTTAGTATTTTCATAATCCCTCGCAAAACTTATAGTTTTTATTTGGAAAAATTATCATAGAAGTCATCACCAGGAAGCTTTCCGCCAACAGACTTTTGATCCTGATCGTACAAAACCTGCAGGAAGCCTTCCATATAAGTTTTCGCTTCCTCTCCGCTTATGCAGACAATATTACACCCCGGAAGTGCCAGCTGGGCAACTTCCTTATTTTCTATAATACCGTAGTTTACTATTAGCTCAGCTGTTTCCTCATATTTAGTCTGCGCAAAAGTTGCACTTTTTTCATGTTCATCCAAAAAAAGCCTTACCGCGTCCGGATGTTCATTTAAGAAGTCATTTCTTACTACCGTAACTCCGGTTAGGAACTTTGACTCATCAGTGGTCTTATCCCATTCTCCTGTTAAAGAGAAATTGATATGCAGGTTTTCATTTTGAACTGCCGCTACAGTTGCAAAAGGCTGAGGAAGTATCGCCACCTTGGACGGATCTTCTTTTAGAGTCGCAGCTATCTCTGTAGCTTCAGATTTAAAAACAGGTACAGCATCTGATACTTCGTACTTTTTGCACAAGTATTTAAAAGCATACTCAGGAATAGTTCCCTGCCCTGTCATAAGAACTTCTTTTCCTGCCAGATCCTTCATTCCATCTATGGACTCATCACCGGATACGCAGTACAAAACGCCAAGAGTATTTATATCTACAAGGCTGATCTTTCCTTCTGTCTTGTTATATAAAACAGAAGCAAGGTTAGCAGGAATCAGAGCAATATCTATATCTCCGGATACAAGCTTTGCAGCGATCTCATCTGGCATTGCAGACATCTCAAATTCGTAGTTACCGTCTGATGTGCCATCCTCAAAATCTTTCATAAGATTAACAATACCTATGGTTGTAGGCCCCTTAAGAGATCCGACTCTTATGACAGCATCATCCTGCTCGCCGGTATCGAAGCTCCCCTGTCCATCTTTTGTAGCTGATTCATCTGTCTTCTGCTCATTTTCACTTAAAGCATCAGCCTCAGCGCTTTCAGGTTCAATACCCTCTGCACTTGTTTCATTTGTAGTTTCAACTTTAGTTTGACCACATCCTGAAAGTAGAGCCATACATAATGACACGGCTACTGCCGCCTTAAAACACTTTTTTAACATATCTCCTCCATAAAAAAATAATTTCATCCGTCAAAAATCAGATAATCTCAAAATGCTTTAAAGCATTATAAATTCCATCTTCCTCCAAGGGCGATGTGATATAATCCGCATACTCGCTAAGGTCATGGTAAGTATCCCCCATGGCAACACCTACACCTGCAGTTATAAGCATCTCCTTATCATTAATACTATCACCGAAGGAAAAAGTATCCTTCACATCCTCAGATAAAAGCTCGCAGACCTTCAAAACCGCAGTTCCTTTGTTATAGCCCTTTGGAACCATCTCAACAACACTGTCGCTGTGAATAATATAATCATAGAGATCTGAAAGTTCATCAAAACACTTATCTCTCTCAGAAACAGGTATCTTTGTAGCGCAGGATAACTTCTGAATTTCCCAATTTCCATAGCACTCATCAATGCCCCTAAGTTTATCTCCCATCTCCTCTATGACTTTAGCTCCGTACATATCATCCTTGAAATCATCTATTTCAAGGTACAGATGCTCATTTCCTTCCAAGATAGGTAAAAAGCCGTACCGCCTTACAGTATCTACAGTTCTTATGGCATCCTCTCTCGGTATATTTCTTCTGTAAATGATATCCCCGTTATATTCGATCATAGTTCCGCAGGCAGTAATTATTCCGTCAAATCCGATTCCAAGAAGTTCCTTGTTATGAACAAATGCTCTGCTTCTTCCTGTATTTATAAAACAGTGATGACCGTTTTCTCTTGCTTTTTTAATTGCCTCTTTGGTACTGCCCGGAATTTCATTTTTATAATTCCACAAAGTTCCATCTATATCAAAAAATAAAACCATTCCAAATCCTTTCAAAATGCCAAATTACATACCTGAATATTTTATCAGAAAATGCACTACTTTTTCCATATAAAACGCATCATTATGAGGTTTTTTGTATATACATATTTTCTAAAAAAGAACCCTCCTTCTGGAAACTAAATCCATCAGGGAGGGTCATCAGCATACTCTTAATTTAAGTTGTATTATCTGCAGGTTTTCAAAGCTTTAAGTTAAAATACTCGTTGGCATTATTAAAGCAGATATCCTCTATAAGCTTATCAAGGTATTCCTTATTATCCGGATACTCTCCGTTTTCTACAATATTGCCTATCTTGTTGCACAGAATCCTTCTGAAATACTCGTGCCTTGGGAATGACAAAAAGCTTCTGGAATCTGTAAGCATTCCAACAAATGTAGAAACAAGACCTACTGAGCACAGGCTCTCAAGCTGCTTCTCCATGCCCATTCTGTTATCAAGAAACCACCATGCTGCTCCAAGCTGCACTTTACCGCGGATTCCTTCCTCATTACTCTGAAAATTTCCTGCCATTGCAGCAAGCATATCCATATCCTTTGAGTTAAGGCAATAAAGTATTGTCCTTGGTAAAAGGCCATCCCTGTCCATTGAATCAAGAAGTCCTGAAAGCTGCGGAGCATAGTTAAAATCGTTAACACTGTCAAAACCTGTATCCGGTCCAAGCATCTCATAAAATCTTTTGGAATTACTTCTTATAGCCCCGATATGAAGCTGCATTGCAAGGCCTTTTTCCGCATATATCTTACCAAGCTCAGATAAAAGATAGCCGTGGTATTTTCCAAGTTCCTTCTCTGTAAGCTTCTTGCCGCTAAGTCCCTTATGGAAAATCTCATCAACTTCGCTATAGCTTGCAGGAATGTAAAAACTGTTCTCAAGGCTATGATCTGTAACTCTGCAGCCACTCTTTTTAAAGAAATCAAGCCTGTAGGACAATGCCTCCAGCAGCTCCTTTACGTTTGAAATGGGAGTCGCTGATGCATTTTCAAGAAGCTTGATATAGTCAGCAAAGCCTTCCTTCTCGATGTTTATAGCTTTCTCCGGTCTAAATGAAGGACATACTTTAATATCGAAACCTTCTTCCCTTAGCTTTCTGTGGTACTTAAGGCTGTCTACCGGATCATCGGTTGTACAAAGAGCCTTAACGTTAAGCCTCCTTAAAAGATTTCTTACTGAATATTCGTCCTTTTTAAGAAGCTCATTGCATTTATCATAGATTTCTCTGGCACTCTTTTTACTTAAAGGCGTAGTTATTCCAAAATATCTTTGAAGTTCAAGATGAGTCCAGTGATAAAGCGGATTACCGATACAAGCTTCAACAGTATCAGCCCATGCCTCAAACTTTTCGTAAGGATCTGCGTCTCCCGTAATAAGTTTTTCGGAAACGCCATGAGCCCTCATTGCACGCCACTTATAGTGGTCACCTGAAAGCCACAAGTCAGTAATATTGTCAAAATGTCTGTCGTGGAAAATATCTTTGGGACTTAAATGATTATGATAATCGATTATAGCGGCATCCTGTGCCACATCCTTAAACAATCTTTTCGCTGTCTCAGTTTCCAGCAGGAAATCATCATCCATAAAATTCTTCATACTCACCCTCCAAATAAAGAAAAAACTCCCCTCAATATAAAGATATCAATTTCACGGCCAAAAATCATTCCCAATTATTGCTATCTTTTTGCGCGCAAATTGCGAATAAATCCAGTTTCCGTCTAATGTATCAGCCATTTAGTTTCCAAAGATGTCTTCAAGAGTCAGTTCCTTACCTGTTCTCTCCTCATACATCTCTTCAAAGCTCTTGTTCTGATCCTTGGGGTCAAGGTCTACATCCTTTGCGCTTTTCTTCCACTGACTGTCATCAGGCAAAAAGGCATAAATGAGGTTGTGCTGAACCCACTCATAGACCATGTCCTCAGCTGTTCTGTAGGACTCCATATCTGCGCCGTGGATTGGGTGCTCGTCAATAAGCGCCTGACAGATTATCAAAAGATCCGCCTCGTTATCTATTTTGTAGGAATCTATTATCTTCCAGTTGTCAGTTTTATACTGGGCATTGAAGGTCTCATCACCATAAGTGAAGGTGTAGTCTGCACCTTTCCCTGTGGTATCTGTAAGGTTAATGTCTGATGCAGACGTCAGGATGCCTGTTTCTTCGTTATTTTCACCGGCAGAGCTATCCTGCGCATCAGTAGCTTCAGTGCCAGTGCCCTCATCTGCAGAAGCCTCCTCTTTAGACTCCTCAGCGGTATCCTCTGCAACAGGCTCCTCTATTACAGCTTCATTCTCTGCACTTTCATCTGTATTTACGTCTACGCTCTCAGCTTCAATCTGCTCATTTTCAATCTGACTGCTATCTTCAGCTACTTTCCCGCAGCCTGCGATCATAAAGGCTGCAAGACTGCTCGCCATAAAAAGCTTAGTTATAAATCTGATATTTCTTTTCAAAGAATTCCTCCTTAAAACTCATTTCAAAAGGTTATGTCTATTATAACCTTTTTCGCCGCATAAAAGCGCTGTACACAGAAAAAACACCGGAAATTCCGGTGTTTTTCATAAATCATATTATGTAATCCTTTACTTCTTCAAGCATATAAAGCTGCGTTACAAAAGCCTTGGCCTCATAGCTTATCTCCAAAGTGCCCAAAGGAACACATACGCTCCGATTACTGCTGCAAGAGTAAAGGGAATACCGATTCTTGCAAAGTCCTTAAAGCTAACCTCGTAGCCTTCTTTTCTAAGCATACCTACACCTGCGATGTTGCAGCTTGCGCCTACAGGAGTGATGTTTCCGCCAAGTGTTGCGCCGCAAAGAAGTCCGAAATACATAAGGCAGGGATTAACTCCAAGGGTTGCTGTTACTGACTTAAGGATAGGAAGCATTGTTGCAACATAAGGAATGTTGTCGATGAATGCTGAGATCAGAACTGATCCCCATACCACTATTGTAAAGAGTGCAAAGAGGTTGCTTCCGCCAACGGTAACAATAAAGTTAGCAAGGTCGTTAACAAGACCGATGTTCTTTACGCCGCCGATTACCATGAAAAGTCCTGTAAGAAGGAGCACTGTGTCATAGTCAAGGCTCTTAACCACCCTCTTAATTCTGTCTGCGTCGTGATCCTTAATGTACTCCCAAGCCATACCGATAAGTGAGCAGATAAGGCAGATCATACCGTTTGTGATCTCGGGCTTTTCAGGAATAAATGAAGCGCCCATAAGGAGAACAACGTGAGCAACCATCATGATTGTGGGCACGTAGTCTGTAACAACTGTCTTCTCTGTTGCTACAACAGGCTCCTTGTCCTTTCTAAATAAGAACATCATGATCGGCACTGTAAGAAGTGCACCAAGCTCAACTGCAAAGAAGATACCAAGTCTTCCGTCCATCCAGAAGAAATCCATGAAGTCCATGTTTGCGTATTCTTTTGCAGCAAGCATGATTGATGTGGTATCACCAACAAGTGTTGCAGCACCCTGAAGGTTTGAAGAAACCGCAATTGAGATGATCATGGGAACAGGATTTATCTTAAGCTTTTTACAAATAGCAAGCCCAACGGGTGCAACCATTAAAAGTGTTGCAACGTTATCGATAAATGCTGAAATAAGTCCTGAGAAAAGTGACATGAAGATTGTAACCCACATTACGTTGGGAGCCAGATCCATGAGCTTTTCCGCGATGAGATTGGGCATCTTTGATTCGATGAAATAGTCAACAAGAAGAAGTGTACCAAAGATCATAAGAAGTACGTTCCAGTCAACTGCTGTGGGAACCTGAGCAATTGGAAGGATTCCTGTTGCCACGTAGATTGCCGCTACGCAAAGAGCTATGATGGCACGTCTTTTGGGAAAAGATATAAGCCCAACATACATGCCTACAAATAAAACGATTGCAAGAATTTTCATAAGAAACGAGTCCTTTCAGAATAAGATTATAAGGTTGTAGTCATAAAAAGAGACTTCTACTGCATGTAACTGCAGTAAAAGTCTCGCTAATTACAACATATCCGGGGAAGCATCCTTCCCGTATTGACGAATAAATGTTACATGCTTTTGCATGGAAACTACTCCCTTTTACTCATTAAAAAATATCAGATTTTAAGGTAATCGTCAACAAGACCGGTGTTGTCTTTATTTTATTTTTCTTTGTAGTTTACGATTTCGTCAAATACGTCCTTATCAGCAGTAATGCTAGCATCGTTACCTGCTGTTGCATAGGCAGCATTTTCAAATGCCTTCTCGATGCTCTCAGCAGCTTCTGCCTGCATTGAAAGGTCTGCATTCTTGATATCGTTTACAGCTTCGATATAAGAAGCCTCATCGATGCCAAGGATGTCTCTGTTAACAGCTCTAAGCGAGTCTGACCAGATACCTGTGCCTGATGTAGCATCACTGTATGCAGTGAGCGCATATCCCTTAAAATCATCCTCTGTAAGCTCAGCAGTCTTTACATATTCAGGAAGTGCTGTAAGAACATCTATTGAGTTCTTAACGTTAGGATCTGAATATGTGTAGCTCATGATTTCTCCTGTTCTTGTACGAACATAGCTTCCTGCGCTGTATGCACCAAGCTGGAATCTGATCTGAGGAACAGTGTACTTATCGTTAGCTGCATAGATGTAAGGAATGTAAGCACCTCTGAAGTTCTCGCTATCATTGTAGTTAGCTACCATGTAAGTATTGTTCTGAGACTCTTCAACGATGACACCTGTCTTTAATGCAATTACAGGAAGCTCATATGTGCTGTCACTCTCAGCCTTTTCCTGAAGGTTTGCAAATACGCCGGCTGCAACATCCTTAACAGTCTTATTCTCTTCAGGATTTGCGCAGGTTACAAAGATAAGATTTGTCTTTGAAAATGCCTTTGTTCTTGCATTCTCGAATTCCTCAGCATAAGCTTCTGCAGCATTTTCATCTCCCGCAAAGGAAGCTGCTGCATCTGACATGTAGTGATAAAGGTCCTGTCCCTCGCAGTCAAGCTGGAACCTACTTGCATCTGCCTCAGCTCCTGTACCTGCAGCAAGTGCAAAAATGCCTGCTACATTAAATCCGCCTGCTCTGCTAAGGTCATAGCTCTCGGAATCTCTTGAAATTACATAAGAGATGTTGCCTGTATCTGTAAGATCTGTCTCTGTAAGAACGTTCATAAGAAGGTCGAGACTCTTTTCAAAGTCACCGGTAAGTCCCTTCCATGTAACCGCAAGGATAGGTCTGTGGTTATCGCCTGAAGCTTCGCCTGGATACATAAGGCTTGTTGAGAAGCCCATTAAGTACTCGCTCTCTAAAATATCAAGCTCTTCTGTGCTGTACTTTGAAGTCTTTGTCTCAAGAAGAACTGAAAGGTATGCTCTAAGAGCTAAAAGTTCATCCTTTGACATACCGCTAAGGTCAAAGAGAAGCTCATAAGAGCCTGCGCCCTCAACGTCAACATCACCAAGGTAATATGTGATGCCATCCTCTGTGGTCTTCTCAAATTTTGTGCTTTCGTAATCAGGAAGCTCAGCAAGGTCAATGAGGAAATCGCTGTTTGCGATCTCAGTAGCATTCCACTCGTTAAACTCCTGAGTCTCTTTTACAAGAGCTTCTACTTCCTCATCAGTCATGCTTTCCTTCATGTCGCTTAGATATTCCTGAAGCTTTGCATCATATTCTTCAGCAAGACCGGGCTTTGGAATATTAGCTATAAGCACACTTCTTCTGGGAGTGCATGCTTTCTCAGCAATAGTCTTGAAGATTGTCTGCTCTGCATCTTCCTTTAAAGCTGCATAAACATCTTCATACTGCTTGAAAAGATCAGTCTTTCCTGTAGTTGACCAATATGAACCGATTGTGCTTGCAAGATTTACACCAACGTTTGTTGCATCACGAAGGAATACCGTATTTAACTCCTCTTCCTTTACATTTGCATCAAAGAGCTCCTTTGATACGCCGTTTTTAGCAACTTCCTCAAGGGTATACTGTGCAATATCCTTAAGGGTCTGCATCTGATCAGCGTTTGCATACTGCATTGAGAAAATGAGAAGAGGCTTTGCAAGATCTGTTTCTACATCAACAGAAACGGGATTCTGGATTCCATCCTCCACAAGCTTCTTACCAAGGCATGAAGATGAGCTATTAAGGATTGAAGCTAATACTTCCCACTGCACAAGTTCTTCATAATCTGCCTGCTGCATATCGATCGCATAATAGATAACGCCGTTGTTTTCAACTGTATCTCCTTCGTAAGCAGGCATATCCATTACTTCTTCAACATAGCCTTCCTCGGTAAGGGGATCCTCATACTGGCTAAGATCTGTTCCGTTTACCTCATATTTTGAAAGGTACTCTGTATCAAGAAACTCAAGGAATCTGTCGATATCCAGATCTCCGTAAAGTGAGATAAGGCTGTTATCAAAGTGATAGCATCTGTCAAAGGTTTCAAGTGTGTGCTCGTATGTAAGATCAGCGTAGTTATAGTTAGCTTTTCCTATCATATTTGCTGCGATCTCACCGGGATACATTTTATCCAGAGTGTTATCAAGAGCACGATCCGTCTGGTCTGTAAGATATCCGGTATCCTCAGCAAAAACTGTACCGTTAATTGTGATATCACTTTCAGGATCTGCAAGCTCGTATCTTACTGCTTCTCTCTTAAAGAAGTTTTCATCATCAAGGATACCCGGCTCAACCATGCAGCTCATGTATACGTCCATAAGCTTCATGAGCTGATCCTGGCTGTATGAAGAAACAGGATACATTGTATTGTTAAAGGATGTAAACGCATTAACAAAGCTTGAATAAGACTTGTTTGCTATATCAAAAAAGATGTCCTTTGAAGGATACTTCTTTGAAGAAGCGATAATAGCGTGCTCAAATACGTGGTTAGTATCTGTCTCGTCTACATAAGGTGTTCTGTATGTAATACTGAATGCACACTCAGGATCGGAGTTCTTTGTGTAAATAAGCATTGCTCCGCTCTTTTCATGTGTGAAGGTATACATATCAGAGCTAAGGAGGCTGCTGCTATACACGTCATCAAGCTTGAAGCCGTGATATACCTCCCCAACTGTCATATCTCCGGAAGCCTCTGCTTCCTCGCCCTCAGATGATTCCTCATCGTTTACGTTCTCTTCGCCTTCAGCACCGGAAGTCTCTTCAGTAGCTGTACTCTCGCCACTTTGAGCATTCTCGGTATTTGCAGGAGCTTTACTACAGCCTGCAAGGAGACAAGAGGCTAAAAGAACCGCGATAATCTTTTTTTTCATAATTCCTTCCTCCTAGATTAATTATGTCTTACAAGGAAACTATTTAGTCCAACCTTGATGCCATCGCAAATTGTACCATATATACCTCGATAAATGTCGAAAATCTCAATAAATTTAGTTTTTCTTAATAATTGTTTCTACAAAACATACGAGCTCACTACTTATGGCACACAGCCTTCATTAATGGTATTATATTTTTATCTATAGTTTGTGTTTTATTGGAAAACGTAGTTTGTTCACTGATTGTTGCAATTTTATGTGTACTTACAGGAGGATACATTATGCAAGGTTACAAGAAACTGGCGTATTCAAGAAACAACGATGTTATACTTCGTTACACGAAC
>JAILPB010000057.1 GCA_024690485.1 Butyrivibrio sp.
ATAAGCTCTTTAGAGTGCGTATAATCGCTTCCTTTTAATATAACCACAAATTCATCTCCACCAATTCTAAATACGGGAGAATGGGCAAATATCGTACATATGATGCGGCTAAGCTTCTGAATGGCAAGGTCGCCTTTTTCATGACCAAAGCTGTCGTTTATCTTCTTTAAGAAGTTAAGGTCGATCATAGCGATACCAAAGTTCTCGAGCATGCCGGTCTTAAGGTTCCAGTCCATGGACTCGATTTCTCTGTTATAGGCAGTTTTATTTCTGATACCCGTGAGAGCATCTCTGTTAGCAAGCTCGTTGAAGCGATCTGCCTGCATTTTCATCTCACGGGCTTCTTTTTCTGCACTTAGTATCTCCACAACGTAGTCATGCATGTCTACAGACATCTGCGTAACCGCAGTAGCAAGAGATTTCACTTCGTTCTGGGTGTGGATATCAGGAGCATTGAATTTCAGAGCATTGAGGTCATGCTGACCGTGACTTCTTTTTGCGAAATCAACGACACCCTGCTCCAGAGCAGAAATAGGTTCAGTAATGTTTTTCTTAGCCCATAATAAGAACAACGCGGTAAATAGTGCGCCTAAGAACAGGATACTTAAGAATAAATCCAATGTACGCCTACCAATTAATGAGTGGATTTCAGTTATATCTATATCTACGCAGAGAATTGCGTAAGCCTCGCCGGTACTGTCATGAAGAGTCAGAGCACCTGTATAATCAGTGCTCCATTCGGTTTTCTCTTCAAAAAATACTACTTTATCGGTTTTCATTATGTCAAAAAAGGCAGCTGCTGTCTTCGAATCATATTCATCATCAGAAATCCAGCCAAGGTATAGATTGCCCTCAGTATCAATATATCTGTCGTAGTATGATTCTGCTGACAGGAGAACCAGCATGTTGCCTGTTTCCTCGGTATTTAATGGAGTAAGGATATAGAGATAGTGTATGTCAAAGTCTTCCTTAATCTTATCCATGAAAAGTTCAAGTTCATCATACTTTTCACTTCTTTCAAGGGTATTCATGCAGTTCTTGAGATCATCATCGTCAATATGATCATCAACATAGGTCAGAACATCATCAATATAAGCTTCATAGCGGTAATATAAAGCGCGCTTGAATCCAAAGTATGTGATAAGTCCTATGATAATGCACATCGTAATGATAAAAATGACACAACCAATTGTGATACTTTTACCCAGAGGCTTTTTCGCTCTTAAATCCATAGTTGATTCCATAAAATCTCCTAAAGTAGGCATACCTGCAGACAATACTACAAATATATGATACGACACATTGATAAATTGATAATTGAAATATGATAAAAATAAAATGAAAAATAGCACATCTACAGGAAACTGTAAAAAAATACAAATGAAATGAATAAAAGTTCTTGACAGACCTTTGGCCTAAGAGTAATATCATGACCTATAAGACAAAGGCGTCTTAGAGTATAACTCTAAGGCGCCTTTTCTGCATATAACTCATTTATATGCAAACTTTACGGATACGCGCATCCGTAAAAGCAAATACATACCCGGGATTAAATATGTATTGAAAACATAAACAGTTTAAAGAGCGATGCAAGGGAGCATCAGACTACCAAAATAGTCTGCCCCTGCGTCGCTCTTTTTATAGGAATTACGTTGTAATTCTTATAAAAAATAATTTTGCACAGCTCGCGGAGAGGAAATTATTGCTAAAGCAATCTGCTCGCGCGCAAGAATTTCGCAAGCGAAATTCTAATTAGGAGGAGAAATTATGAGTGAAGAGATAATCAGTATGATAGACGGAAAAGTCTTCGGGGTGTGGTTTTTGCTTGGCGCCGCTCTTGTTTTCTGGATGCAGGCCGGATTTGCAATGTGTGAGGCCGGTTTCACAAGAGCAAAGAATACAGGAAATATCATAATGAAGAATCTTATGGATTTCTGTATTGGTACAGTAGTATTCATTCTTATCGGTTTTGGTCTTTTCCTTGGTGAGGACCTCATGGGAATCATCGGAAAACCCGGATTTGATATTTTCACAAATTATGCAAATTTTGACTGGTCCAATTTCGTATTCAACCTTGTGTTCTGTGCTACAACAGCAACAATCGTTTCAGGATCCATGGCTGAGAGAACAAAGTTCCTTTCCTACTGCGTATATTCAGCAGTTATCTCAGCAATCATCTACCCCATTGAGGCACACTGGACATGGGGCGGCGGATTCCTTGCACAGATGGGATTCCACGATTTTGCAGGTTCCAACTGCATTCATATGGTAGGTGGTATCTCAGCTCTTATCGGAGCAGCAATCCTTGGACCCAGAATTGGTAAGTTTGAGAGAGACAAGAACGGCAAAGTCGTAAAGGTAAACGCTTTTCCCGGACATAACCTTGTAGCAGCATCACTTGGTGTATTCATTCTCTGGCTTGGCTGGTACGGATTCAACGGTGCAGCTTGTACTTCAGTAGAGCAGCTCGGCAGTGTATTTGTAACAACAACAATCGCTCCTGCACTTGCAACTGTTACCTGCATGATCTTCACATGGATCAAATATGGTAAGCCTGATGTTTCAATGTGTCTTAACGCTTCACTTGCAGGTCTTGTAGCTATCACAGCTCCCTGCGATGTAACAGATGCTTTTGGTTCAATCGTGATCGGTATTGTAGCAGGCTTTTTGGTTTGCTTTGGCGTATGGTTCCTTGATTACAAGCTCAGAGTCGACGATCCTGTTGGTGCTGTAGCAGTTCACTGTTTAAACGGTATCTGGGGAACACTTGCAGTTGGTCTTTTTGCTACAAACGCAGCTCCCGGCTATGCAATCGCAGATAGCGCAGGAAATGAAATGGTTGGTCTTTTCTACGGCGGTGGATTTAAGCTCCTTGGAATCCAGTTTGTAGGTATGTTTGCAACAGCTCTTTGGACAGCAGTAACAATCTCAATCACATTCTTTGCTATTAAGGCTGTTTTGGGACTTAGAGTTGCTGAGGAAGAAGAAATCCTTGGTCTTGATTCAACAGAACATGGTCTTGCATCTGCATATTCAGGATTTGCAATCATGGATGTATCAAACACTTTAAATATGGCAGTAAACGAGAATACAGATCTTGGTGTAAGCGAGTACGAGGCTGCTTCAGAATTCCAGAAGAATGCATCAGTTAAGGTTGTTACCGCGCCTGTTCCTTCAGTATCAGGAATCCATAAGGTAGTAGTAATCGCAAAGCTTTCAAGATATGACAAGCTTCGTAAGGCAATGAACGAACTTGGTGTAACAGGTATGACAGTAACTCAGGTAATGGGTTGCGGAGTTCAGAAGGGTTCAGGAGAGATGTACCGTGGAGTTGAGATGGATGCAACACTCCTTCCTAAGATCAAGCTTGAAGTTGTAGTAAGTAAGATTCCTGTAGAGGATGTTATTGAAGCAGCTAAGAAGGCTCTTTATACAGGCCACATCGGAGATGGCAAGATCTTCGTTTACAGCCTTGATAACGTCGTAAAGATCCGCACCGGTGAGGAAGGTGCTGCAGCTTTAGCAGACGTTGAGTAATAAAAATAACTAGTAACCAGGAGGAACAGATATGTGTGCAATTCTCACATATGCGCGTGATGATATCAGCGAAGAATTATTTGATGAAATGCTGGAAAAGACAGCATCCAGAGGCCCTGACAAGTCAAGGACACTTAAGGTAAAGGACGGATGGCTTGGCTTTAACCGCCTTGCAATCATGGGTCTTAATTGCAAGGGAATGCAGCCCTTTGAACTTAATGGAAATGCTGTTATTTGTAACGGAGAGTTATACGGCTTCAACTCACTTAAGTCTTACCTGAAATCTCTCGGATACACTTTTGAGAGTGACAGCGACTGTGAGATCATTCTTCCTCTGTACGAGAAGCTTGGAACAAAAATGTTTTCACTTCTTGATTCAGAGTTCGCCATGGTCATCTATGACGGAGAAAAAAAGCAGTTTATAGCTGCAAGAGATCCCATAGGAATCAGACCTTTGTATTATGGCTATGATGAGGATGGCTACATTCTGTTTTCTTCTGAGCCAAAGAACCTTACAGGCGTATGCCAGAAGATAACACCATTCCCTCCCGGACATTATTACGAGGATGGAAAGTTTATCTGCTACAGAGACCTGACAGCAGTAAAAGAAGTCAGAACTGATAATCTCGATGCTATTTTTACTAATATACATGACAAATTATTGAACGGAATAAAGAAGAGACTGGATGCGGATGCACCGGTTGGATTTCTTCTCTCGGGAGGACTTGACTCATCACTTGTTTGCGGAGTGGCAGCAAGCCTTTCAGATAAGCCGATTGAGACCTTTGCGATTGGTATGGATATAGATGCGATCGACCTTAAATATGCGAGAGAGGTTGCAGATTACATACATAGCAATCACCACGAGGTAATCATAAGCAAACAGGACGTTTTAGATGCCCTTGAGCCTGTTGTTGAAGCACTTGGAACCTATGACATTACAACAATCAGAGCCTCCATCGGAATGTACCTGCTTTGCAAATGGATACACGAAAACACGGATATAAAGGTTGTTCTTACGGGCGAGATATCTGATGAGCTCTTTGGATATAAGTATACAGACTTTGCTCCAAGTGCTGAGGAATTCCAGAAAGAAGCCGAAAAGCGCGTAAGAGAGCTCCACATGTACGATGTACTCAGAGCAGACAGATGTATAAGCGTGAACTCTTTGGAGGCCAGAGTTCCTTTTGGTGACCTGGACTTCGTGGACTACGTGATGAGTATAGATCCTGAGAAGAAGCTTAACACTTACGGAATGGGTAAGTACCTGCTTAGAAAGGCTTTTGAGCCGGATAAGTTCATTCCACAGTCAATACTTATGAGAGAAAAGGCTGCATTTTCAGATGCCGTAGGACACTCGTTAAGAGATGATCTTATGGAATATGCAGAAGCTCATTACACAGACGAAGAGTACGAGGAACTTAGGAAAAAGTACACACATGCAATGCCTTTTACTAAGGAATCTCTTCTATATAGAGAATTATTTGAAAAATACTATCCGCAGCAATCGGATATGGTTATAGATTTCTGGATGCCAAATAAGAGTTGGGAAGGCTGCGATGTAAACGATCCGTCAGCAAGAGTACTTTCAAACTATGGTGCCAGTGGACAGTAAACCTGGAAAATTCAAAGGAGGAAATGAAAAATGACAGATGCTGCAAAACTTACAGAAGAATTTGGATGTCTTGTATTTAGCGACAAGATTATGAGAGAGAGATTGCCTAAGGATATCTACAAGGCAGTCCATAAAACAATTGAGAGGGGAACCCACTTAGAGCTTGATGTTGCAAATTGCGTTGCAGCAGTAATGAAAGAGTGGGCTATTGAGAACGGAGCTACACACTTTACACATTGGTTCCAGCCGATGACAGGATTAACTGCTGAAAAACACGATAGTTTCATTTCTCCTATGGATGACGGAACGATCATCATGGAGTTTTCAGGTAAGGAGCTCGTAAAGGGCGAACCTGATGCTTCAAGTTTCCCTTCAGGTGGTCTTCGTGCCACTTTCGAGGCACGTGGCTATACAGCATGGGATCCTTCATCACCTGCCTTTATTAAGGACGGTTCACTATATATTCCTACAGCTTTCTGCTCCTATGGCGGAGAGGCCCTTGACAAGAAGACACCACTTTTAAGGTCAATGGAAGCTCTTTCAGCAGAAGCTGTAAAAGTGTTACACCTCCTGGGACATGAGGAAGTAAACAGAGTAAACACAACAATAGGTTCTGAGCAGGAGTATTTCCTTATTGATAAGGACGACTACAAGATGAGAAAGGACCTTCTTTTTACCGGCAGGACTCTGATCGGTGCACCTGCTACTAAAGGACAGGAGATGGAGGATCATTACTTTGGTGTAATTAAGCCCAAGGTATCAGCTTATATGCATGATCTTGACGAGGAACTCTGGAAACTTGGAATTCCCGCTAAGACAAAGCATAACGAAGTTGCTCCTTCACAGCATGAGCTTGCGCCTGTGTTTGAGACAGCAAACATCGCTGTTGACCACAACCAGCTCACAATGGAAGTAATGAAGAAAGTTGCAGACAAGCACAACTTTGCATGTCTCCTTCATGAAAAGCCATTCGAAGGAATCAACGGTTCAGGTAAGCACAACAACTGGTCTGTATGCACAGACACAGGAATGAACCTCCTTGATCCAGGTAAGAACCCAGGCGAGAACATTCCTTTCCTTGTTTTCCTTATGGCAGTTATCTCTGCAGTTGATGACTATGCGCCAATCCTTAGATTGTCAGTTGCGTCAGCAGGAAACGACCACAGACTTGGCGGAAACGAGGCACCGCCGGCTATCGTATCAATCTTCCTTGGTGAAGAGCTTGCACACCTCCTTGAGAGCGTTGAGGCAGGAGAAGTTTACAAGGGATCAGGAAAAGTTCAGATGGCAATGGGTGCTCAGGTTCTTCCTCACTTTACTAAGGACAACACTGACAGAAACAGAACATCACCTTTTGCATTTACAGGTAACAAGTTTGAGTTCCGTATGCCCGGTTCTTCAGTATCCGTAGCAAATGCAAACATCGTTTTGAATACAGCAGTTGCTGAAGAATTATCTAAGATCTACGAAAGGATCTCAGCATATAAGGGCGAAGAACTTACCGAGAAGGTAATGGAAGTACTTAGAGAAGAGCTTCTTGCTCATAAGAGAGTACTTTTCAACGGAAACGGATACACAGAAGAGTGGGTTGCAGAAGCCAAAAAGAGAGGACTTGCAAACCTTAAGTCACTTCCCGAAGCTATGCCTTACTGGATCTCTGATGAGTCAGTAGAACTCTTTACAAAGCACAAGATCTTCACAAAGGAAGAGATATTCTCAAGATATGACATTCTCCTTGAGAACTACTCAAAGTCAATTCATATCGAAGCACTTACCATGCAGGAAATGGTAAGAAAGGATCTCACAGAAGGCCTTGTAGCTTATCAGAAGGATCTTACAAAGGAACTTGTACAGAAGAAGAGCCTTCTTGACGGAGCTTGCGGCGAGCACGAGCTTGGAATCCTTAAGACTCTTGACACTGCTTCAGCAGAGATGTCTAAGGCGCTTTCAAAGCTTGAAGCTGACACAAAGATTGCTGAGGAGAAGGAAGATCTCCTTGATCAGGCTGGCTTCTACGAGGAGTCAATCCTTAAGGATATGGATAAGGTCAGAGAGTATGCTGATGAGGCAGAGGCACTTATCCCTGACAAATACTTGAGCTATCCTACATACGGACAATTACTTTTTTCATTAAGATAAAGGCGGTAAACAATGGATACATGGATGAATGAACGCGATGCCTGCGGAATAGGCGCGGTAATAAATATCAACGGCAGTGCAGACAATAAGGTACTTGATGACGCTCTTTCAATAGTTGAGAAGCTTGAGCACAGAGCAGGAAAGGATGCTACAGGAAAGGTCGGAGACGGTGTCGGCATCCTGGTGCAGATTTCACACGATTTCTTTTCTAAGGAAGCATCTAAAAGAGGGATTAGTCTGAAAAACGCCGGAGATTATGGCATCGGAATGTTTTTTTTTCCACAGGATCCCATGAAGCGCATGTTTGCAAAGCGCATGCTGGAGGTTATTGCTAAAAAAGAAGAACTCACTGTACTTGGATGGAGGGATGTAGAAATACATCCTGAAATCCTGGGTGAGGTGGCAAGAAACTGCATGCCCCATATTTGCCAGTGTTTTGTAGAGAGACCCAAAAATGTTGAAAAGGGAGTGGACTTTGACAGACGACTGTACTGCCTTAGAAGAGAGTACGAGAAGTCTTCAGAGGATACCTATATCTGTTCTTTTTCATCCAGAACCATTGTCTATAAGGGAATGTTCCTCGTAGGACAGCTTAGAAAATTCTACGGAGATTTGCTTTCACCTGATTATCGCACAGCGATTGCCATGGTTCACAGCAGATTCTCAACCAATACAACTCCTTCCTGGCAGAGAGCTCATCCCTATAGAATGATCGCTCATAACGGTGAGATCAATACCATAAGAGGTAACAGCGACAGGATGCTTGCCCGTGAGGAGACCATGTCTTCCGATATTCTCGGAGATGAACTTGGAAAAGTATATCCTGTAATTTCTTCACAGGGTTCTGATTCAGCTATGCTGGATAACACCCTGGAATTTTTGTATATGAACGGCATGGACTTACCCCTTGCCATGATGCTTACTATTCCTGAGCCTTGGAAACACAATGATTTCATGACTCAGGACAGAAAAGATTTTTACCATTATTACGCTACTATGATGGAGCCATGGGATGGCCCCGCTGCAGTACTTTTCACAGACGGTGTGCTCTTTGGTGCAACCCTTGACCGAAATGGTCTAAGACCATCCAGATATTATGTAACCAAGGACGGAAGGCTTATTCTTTCGTCTGAAGTTGGTGTTCTGGATATACCCGAGGAAAGTATCCTCAAGAAATCCAGACTTTCACCGGGACATATGCTCCTTGTTGATACAAAAGAAGGACGCATTATTTCCGATGAGGAATGTAAGGACAGATATTCCAATGAAAAGCCCTACGGTGAGTGGCTTGACAGATATCTGTTACATTTGGAAAAGCTCAGCATTCCTAACAAAAAGATTCCCACACATACTCAGGAGATGAGAGATAAGCTTTACAAAGTGTTCGGCTATTCCTATGAGGATGTGAAAAATCAGATAATGCCTATGGCAATGAACGGCATTGAGCCCACAGTATCCATGGGTACCGACGTACCTCTGGCTATGCTCTCAGCCCATCATCAGCCTTTGTTCTGTTATTTTAAGCAGCTTTTTGCCCAGGTAACCAACCCTCCGATTGATTCACTTAGAGAAAAGGTTGTAACAGACACTACTGTTTACATTGGTTCTGACGGAAATCTTTTAAAGGAAAAGAGCGATAACTGCAGAGTATTAGAGGTAAATAACCCTATTCTTACGGGTGTGGACCTCATGAAGATAGAGGCGCTTGATCAGCCGGGCTTTAGAGCTAAAAAGATCTCACTTTTATATTATAAAAACACTCCCGTTGAGAGAGCCCTTGAGCAGCTGGATGTTTCAGTGGACAGAGCAATCGCAGACGGATACAACATCATCATCCTTTCAGACAGAGGAGTGGATGAAAACCATATGCCTATTCCTTCACTTCTTGCTGTTTCATCAGTGGAGCAGCACCTTGTAAGAACGAAGCAGCGCACAGTGGTTTCACTAATCCTTGAGAGCGGTGAACCAAGGGATGTTCACCAGATAGCTACACTTCTTGGTTTTGGTGCACGTGCTATCCATCCCTATCTCGCACAAGAATGCATAGCAGAACTAATTGATATAGGAATACTTGATAAGGACTATCACACAGCTATTGCTGATTACAATAAGGCACTCCTTGGCGGAGTAGTTAAGATTGCGGCAAAGATGGGTATTTCCACGCTGCAGTCCTATCAGTCTGCAAGAATTTTCGAGGCTGTTGGTCTCTCCAAAGAATTTGTTGATAAGTACTTCACAGGAACCATCAGCAGAGTAGGTGGAATCGGAGTAAATGAGATAGGGGCAGACGTTGAGTTTAGACATAACAGAGCCTTTGATCCCCTGGGACTTTCTTCCGACACAAGCCTTGATTCCATTGGATTCCATGCTCTTAGAAGCGGCGAAGACAAGGAAGACCACATGTATAGTCCTAAGACCATCGTAACCCTCCAGAGAGCGGTAAGAGAAGGCAATTACGAGCTTTTCAGAGAATATACACAGATGGTTGATGATGAAGACAGACCCCATACATTAAGAGCACTGCTTTCTTTTGTTCCTGCAAAGACACCCGTTCCGCTTGAGGAAGTTGAAAGCGAAGAAGAAATCGTTAAGAGATTCCAGACAGGTGCTATGTCCTACGGCTCTTTGTCTAAGGAAGCTCATGAAACACTGGCAATAGCCATGAACAGACTCGGCGGAAAATCAAATACCGGTGAAGGCGGTGAGGATGAGGCACGCTTTGGCACTGAGAAGAACAGTGCTGTAAAGCAGGTTGCATCAGGAAGATTTGGTGTAACAAGCCAGTATCTTCAGAGTGCTAAGGAAATACAGATCAAGATGGCGCAGGGTGCAAAGCCCGGTGAAGGCGGCCACCTCCCGGGTAAAAAGGTGTATCCATGGGTTGCATCCACCAGATTTTCAACACCCGGTGTAGCACTTATTTCACCTCCGCCACATCACGATATTTACTCAATTGAGGATCTGGCACAGCTTATATATGACCTTAAAAACGCCAACGATAGGGCGAGAATCTCGGTAAAGCTTGTTTCTGAAGCAGGTGTAGGAACAATTGCTTCAGGTGTTGCAAAGGCCGGAGCTCAGGTAATCCTTGTTTCAGGCTATGACGGAGGAACAGGTGCAGCGCCTTCATCCTCGGTACATCATGCAGGACTTCCCTGGGAACTTGGCGTCAGTGAGGCTCATCAGTCACTTCTTGATAACGGCCTTAGAAGCAGGGTTGTTCTTGAGACTGACGGTAAGCTAATGACAGGCAGAGATGTTGCAATAGCAGCACTTCTTGGAGCCGAGGAATTCGGTTTTGCCACAGCTCCCCTTGTATGCATGGGATGTATGATGATGAGAGTTTGCTCTAAGGATACATGCCCTGTAGGAATCGCAACTCAGAACGAAGAACTTAGAAAGCGCTTTGCAGGAAAACCTGAATACGTAATGAATTTCATGCTTTTCGTTGCAAGACAGCTTCGTGAAATAATGAGTGAGCTTGGATTTAGAAAGCTCACAGATATGGTGGGAAGATGCGACTGCCTCAGCATGAGAGAGTCATCTTCTAAATATGCGGCTGATTTAAGCAGAATCATTAACACCGCTTATGCGGGAAGAGAAAAGGCATCTTTTGATGAAAAGGATATCTATAACTTCGAACTTGAAAAGACAATTGATTCTAAGGTTCTGATTCCTGCCTATGAAAAGGGCAAGAAAAAGATCAGCGCCAAGGTTTCAAGTACCGACAGAAGTTTTGGAACACTTCTTGGAAGCAGGGTAACTGCAGACCACAAGAATACCCTCCCGGATGACAGCTTTGTTATCGATGTACAGGGCGGCGGAGGACAGTCCTTTGGTGCATTCCTTCCTAAGGGCGTGACTATAAGGCTTTCAGGCGACGCAAATGACGGATTCGGTAAGGGATTATCCGGCGGCAAGGTTATCGTAAAACCTTCTGACAAGGCTACCTACAAGGCTCACGAGAACATCATCATTGGTAACGTTGCTCTCTATGGAGCTACAGCAGGAAAAGCCTATGTATGCGGCGTTGCCGGAGAGAGATTCTGCGTAAGAAATTCCGGCGCTACAGCCGTAGCAGAGGGATGCGGAGATCACGGTCTTGAGTACATGACAGGCGGAAGAGCTGTAATCCTTGGAATGACAGGCAAGAACTTTGCAGCAGGTATGAGCGGCGGTATAGCCTATGTTCTTGATAGAGAGCATACTTTGTATCTGAGAATGAACAAGGACATGGCATCACTTTGCGAACTTACGGAAAAGTACGATATTGCTGAACTTAAGGCTATCCTTGAGGATTATGTCAAGGAGACCGGTTCGGAATTTGCAAAGGAAATCCTTGATGATTTCGAGAACTTTATTCCGGATTTCAAAAAGATCGTACCTAATGACTATCAGAGGATGCTTACTGCCATAGGAAAATACGAAGAGCAGGGAATAAGTCATGAACATGCAGTTTTAGAGGCGTTTAAGGAGCTTAGTTAAATGGGAAAAGAAACAGGGTTTCTGGAATACAAAAGGATAAATAATGGTGATATTCCGGTAAAAGAAAGAATCAAGAATTTTTATGAATTTCACACTGCTCTTGATACAGAAAAAAGAAGAGAACAGGCAGCAAGATGCATGAACTGTGGCGTGCCTTTTTGCCAGTCAGCCATGAATCTTGGAGGAATGGTAACAGGATGTCCGCTCCACAACCTTATTCCCGAGTGGAATGACGAGATATATAGAGGTCATGAAAAACATGCTTTGAGCAGACTTCGTAAAACCAGTAATTTTCCTGAATTTACAGGAAGGGTATGTCCTGCACTTTGCGAAAAGGCATGTATGTGCGGACAAAACTCCGATGCGGTTACTGTGCACGATAACGAGTTATATCTCATAGAAACTGCTTTTAGCAAGGGTTACATCGAACCAATGATTCCTTCTATCAGAAGCGGTAAGAAGGTTGCCGTTATCGGTAGCGGCCCTTCAGGCCTTGCTGTGGCAGATGAGCTCAATCACAGAGGTCACAACGTGGAAGTCTTCGAGAGAGAAGATGAGATAGGCGGACTTTTGATGTATGGAATCCCCAACATGAAGCTTGATAAGAGCGTAATTAAGCGAAGAAGAAAGCTTATGGAGACAGAAGAAGTCGTATTCCACACAGGCGTTGATGTAGGAAAAGATAAGAAGGCAAAGGATCTTTTAAAAGAATTTGATGCGGTTGTTCTTTGCTGCGGAGCAAAGAAGGAGAGACCTCTTGCAGCAGCAGATCCTGCAAGTGTAAAGGGCGTCTACTATGCTGTGGATTTCCTTACTCAGACAACCAAGGCAGTTCTTAGTGCTGATCACAAGACCGTAAAGGCTCTGAAAAATCAGACAGGATACGTAAATGCCGAGGGCAAGGATGTTGTAATTGTCGGAGGCGGAGATACCGGAAATGACTGTATCGGTACTGTTATAAGACACGGAGCAAAGAGCGTCACAGCAATTGAGATGATGCCAAAGCCTCCCGTAGAGAGAAGAGCAGATAATCCCTGGCCCCAGTGGCCCAAGGTCCTTAAGACCGACTATGGCCATGAAGAAGCCATAAGTGTATATGGACAGGATCCAAGAGTTTTCGAGACCACTGTTAAGAGTATTTCCACAGATAAAAAGGGAAATATCAAGCAGGTAGAGACAGTAAAGGTACAGTTTAAAGATGGAAAACTCACCGAGGTTAAGGGCACAGAAAAGTCATTAAAGTGCGACCTTTTACTTATCGCAGCAGGCTTTATCGGCTGTGAGGACTATTCTGCAGATGCTTTTGGAGTAAAGAGAGGTCCAAGAGGCACAGTTGTTACTTCTGAAGGCGGTTATCATATTGATGACACTAAACTGTTTTCAGCAGGAGATATGCACAGAGGACAGTCACTTGTAGTATGGGCAATTGCTGAAGGTAGAGCATGTGCAAGAGAAGTTGATGAGTACTTAATGGGTTACTCAAACCTATGATTCCTATAATAGTGCATTCCCGTATTCTGGTAATCAGGATACGGGATTTTCTGCTTTATTTCGCAGGCTTTCTCGTATAGAATTAGTAGAAAATATGTTTTTTACAGGGGAAAAGGATATGTTGATATTATTAGCGGTTCTTCCCGCATTAGTTCTGCTGGTTGCAATTTTTAAAGCTGATAAAAGAGAAAAAGAGCCGGTAGGTCTTTTAGTCAAGCTGTTTATATTCGGTGTTTTGTCGACGCTTGTTGCCGGCTGCATTGAAGCTGCAGCAAGTACAGCTCTTGGTATTATAATTGATCCCGGTAGCGTGGCCTTTATCGCTATTGATAACTTTCTCATAGTTGCTCTGGCTGAGGAGTTTGGAAAGTATTTCGTCGTGAAGCGAGTTACATGGAAGCATCCTGCATTTAACTACACCTTTGATGCGGTTGTTTACGCTGTTTTTGCATCCGTTGGATTTGCAGCCTTTGAGAATATTTTTTACGTGCTTGAAGGCGGCGTGAGTACAGCAATTATGAGAGCTATTCTCTCAGTTCCCGGGCATGCCATTGATGCTGTTTTTATGGGCTATTACTTTGGTCTTGCTAAAAGACACGAGGTGGTTGGAAACTACAAGGGCAGAAGAAAATACTTAAGGCTAGCCCTCTTAGTGCCGGTTCTTATGCACGGTTTCTATGATTTTTGCCTGTCAGTAGAGGACCCTGTTATGATCATAGTATTCTTTATATATGAGTTTTCTATAAGTATAATCGCTATAGCCCGCGTAGCTAAGCTTTCAGCGCAGGATACAGCTCTTTTCCCGGACGGATACCCCGGAGCTAACTATGTTTGGAATATGTATTCTAACGGAATAATCAGATATGATCCCATGACAGGAAGACCTTACTATGTGGATCCCACAAGAATGAACTTTGATCCCGTTACAGGACAGAGACTTAGATAATAATTAATACAAAGACGCCGGTTTCTTAGTCACGATTGAAACCGGCGCATTTCTTTGTATTCTTATGTGTTCTTATGATGGAAGGTGTTTTAAATGAGAGGGTTTTCTCATCTGTTGTATTTAGATGATAATAAAAAAATCGTAAATAAAAGTGACGAGTTTGTGGATTTTCTGTGAAATCGAGAAACCAGCGTCAGGCACTTGATTTACCTTCCAAGGGCAGCCTGACCACCGTCCATAGTAACAAGAGAGCCTGTAATGTGACTACTCTTTGGAGATGCCAAAAACAGAGCAAGGTCTGCAACCTCTTCGGGCTTGCAGTAGCGCTTATTGGGATATGAAGCAGCAAAGATCTTCATTGCCTCTTCCTTGGATACGTTTTCTCCAAGGGCCTGCTTTTCAAGCTTGGTCATCATAGGTGTGTCTATGGGGCCGGGACCGATACAGTTGATGTGTATGCCAAGTTCAGCAACTTCGAGAGCAGCACATTTAGAGATACCAAAGATGGCGTGCTTTGATGATACATAAGCTGACATGGTGGCTGCACCGGTGCAGGAAGCCTGAGAAGAGATGTTGACGATGGCGCCGCTTCCCTGCTTTTTCATCTGCTGGATAGCATATTTCATACCAAATAGAGGGCCAAAAACATTGACATTGTAAACGTTCATCATGTTGTCCACAGTCTGAGCATCTACTGGGATACTAAGGCCTTCATAGCCGGCATTGTTGACCTGAACGTCAAGTGAGCCAAACTTTTCAACGGTTTTTGCAACCATGGCCTGTATCTGATCTTCCTTGGTGACGTCAACGACGAAAGTCAGGAGCTTATCAGGGTCTATGTCGATCTGAGGAACCAGTTTATCGAGCTTTTCCTGCTTCGTTGAAGAGATTGCCAGTTTACACCCTTCAGCCGCAAAAGTTTTTACAAGTGCCTCACCAACACCGCCGGTAGATCCTGTGATCATAACAACTTTGTCTTTGAGTAAAAAATCCATACTGCTACTCCTTTCCAACTGCTTTTTTCATAGATAGTTTAATTATAAACGAAATAGTGTGCGTGTGGATACATTTTTATGGGAATGTGATAAGCTTAATGAAAGATACAGACCACCGTTTATGGAGGTGAGAGTGTAATATGACCTACTTTACCGGTTTTTTTCTTGATGCTGAAAAGGATATTATCGTCAGTCTCTACAAGGAGTTGGAGAAACTCTATTATGTTCTTGAGACGCCAAATCACCATACAGGCAATTTAATAAGGAATCTTGCGAAGATATGCGAGCTCCCGCTGTCTGAAAATGACGAGGGAATGCTTGTAATCCGCGGCGAAGTTCCCTGCTATGTGGATGCGGGAAATAACGATATATATGTGTTTAAGCTGGGGGATGTGGAAATAGCCAACATCTATCAGGATGGAAGAGTCGAGATGAAGGCCGCGATTCCTGCAATTGCTAAGACGTTAATGAGTCAGACCAAGGATTATCAGCTTAGTCTTGATAAGACTATTTTCAGGACATTCATAAAAAGGGACTTAAAGTTCAGAGCAGATCTGCATACACATATGAATGGTAACCTGCCCGGGGATGTGCTTATAGCCCTTGGTATTTATCACCAGATCAGATATCCACTGTATTACGTTAAGAAGTTGGATCTAAAGCTTACCGACAAGCAGTGGGAAATAGTCAATGCACAGCGAGAAAAGGTTGCAAGACAATTTATTACTTCTGATTTGAAGGGCAAGTATCTGGACAGAAGAATTAACGATAATACGTTTATAAATTTTGCAGACCTTATTCTAAACAATCTGGATAATGCTGAGATGAACATTGTAAAAATCAGAGGTTCTCTTGCTGTTATCAAGGATGGTCAGGCTGTTTTCACCAATCTTGAGAAAGTTTATCTTTATCGCTACGTTTTTGCCAAAGGTGTTGAAAGCGAGGATAAGATCAGCCTTTCCGGAATAGAGCAGATCCCTGACGAGGATGTCAAAAAGACTTTAAAGCAGATGCTTAGGGATAAGGAAAATCCCGATTACTGCAATAACACGATTTTTCAGGATAAGCTCTTGTGGATTGCAAGAAATTATAAGAGACAGGGCGTATGCTATGCGGAAATAAGCGATACAACCCTTGTAAAAAAGTACGAATCCATAGAGATGCTAAGGCAGGTACATGAGATAATGCCAAGGATCTATCAGGAAACCGGAGTTATGATAAGGTTTCTTGCTGCAATCAGACGTATTCCGCTGACTATCATCAAGGATGCAGTTACCCCTTCCAATTACCTGGAGCAGAATCTTGAGGTTTTAAGGGCTACAGCTCTTGATCCATATGTTGCAGGCTGCGATTTTGTCGGTGAGGAAATAAATGACATAATAACACTTAAGCCTGTGTTTAAGGAGCTTGTGAAGATTGCGGCAAATGATCCTTCATTTGTAATAAGGGTTCATGCCGGGGAGAACGACAGCCAGAAGGACAATATAGCCCACAGTATAGCCTGTGTAAGAGATTCTCTTGCAAAGGACCAGCAGATGCCACACATGAGGCTCGGACACGGCCTCTATACCTACAGTCCAAGATCCAAGAAGGGCAGAGAGGTTATAAAGCAGCTTAAAGAAAACGGGGTTGTTTTGGAATTCCAGATTACCAGCAATGTGCGCCTAAACAACCTGAATTCACTGGAAAATCATCCCCTTAAGTATTACTTAAAGCAGGGAATTAAGTGCGTTCAGGGCACGGACGGAGCAGCCCTTTACGGAACAGGTTCAATAGATGAGCAGCTTTCTCTTGCCAAGATGCTGGACCTTACTGAGGATGAGCTTAGGCTTATGAAGGAAGCAGAAAAGGGCATAATTGAGGCAAACCAGGCGGCCTATTCCGAGAAAAAGGCTTTGTTTTACAGTATGCTTGGCGGCAGGGATATGGGAGAAGTTCTCCTTGAAAAAATGAAGGCTGTAAAGATAAAGAATAGCCTTGGCGGTGGCGCTTTGAAGCTTGATTCCAATACGGAACTCAAAGATGTCATAAAGGAACTTCCCTGGGATCGCACTCCGGTTGTGCTTTTGGGCGGAAGCTTTAACACTGAGAGCCGATCCACGAGGGTAACCAAGGAAGGCGCAAAGCAGATGGATATGCTTCTTAGGATCTTAAATCCCGAGGAGGTATTCTTCGTTGTGGGACATAAACTGTCCGGCTATGAGAAGTATCTGATCGATCATAATAAAAAGAATTTCCAGATATTTTCTGTTGTTCCGGCTCTTCTTTCAAAGCCGGAAATAAAGAAGCTTATGGATGCCGGGGTAAAGATCAGAGTGTCCACAGAAGCGGAAGGAATGGGCATTTATAAGAGTTTTAACTACGAGATATTTGAGAGACGTCCGTCACTTGTGGTGGCTTTTGATGGAAACAGCGCAGCTGCAAACCTCATACAGGAGGCAAAGAACGGTAAAGGAAAAGCGGCGATTTTGATCTGGAGCCATTCAAAGACTTTGCAGCAAAAGGCTAAATCCCTGCAGGGATATATCAGCTATTTTAACGCAGAATATACCATCGCTGACATGATACGTAAGCTCCAGAAATCCTTTAAGAATAATACCTAATAACCAAAAGAATAAATATTTATTAGGGCTATACCGCAGATGATACCTACTGCGAGGCCTGTAAAGTGACCGATGGAATCGATTTTTGGGGAAGTCGTCATAAATATCAGGATCGCAATTGTGGGGATGACAGATTTAATCCCTGCAAAGCCCCAGACAGAATAGGCGATTACCATATAGATCCCAAGTAGTCCGCAAAGAACTCCCGATGCACCGATACAGAGTGTAAAGGGAGATTTCTTTTTGTGGATCATTGCTGATAATATGCCTTCAAGCAGCATAATGACGCCGTAGCAGATGACATAAATTCTGGGACCAAGGGCGTATTCAAGAACGCTGCCAAGGTTATAAAGGGAGTACATGTTCATAGCCAGGTGCATAAACTCCGCCTGCGTGAAAGCGCTGGTCACAATGCGGTAATACTGCTTTTGCTGCAAGGTCAGCATATATGAAGTGCCAAGGTTTTTTACATGAAGTTTTCCTGCGTGTATAAGCAGAAATATTATGAAATTTATTCCGATTATCGCGTATGTTACGGGATATTGAGCAATATCTAAGGTTTTCATATATCGATATTCCTTTTGATGGGAAGTTTTTTGTTGTGATTATAACACATATGGCGGTCTTTAGCGTTTTTCGGGACAAAAGAAGGTCGTATGTTGTATTATAAGAATATTAATGGGGAAGGCCGGTTCCTTGTTAGGGGAAGGAACCGGCCATTGTTATGAAGAAAAGTTTTATTAAAAAAGTTTTTTGGAGGAGTCATTTTAATGTCAGATAGAATAGTTATGGGCTATTGGGACTGCCCATATTGTGAGAGTAAAGGGATACCCGGGACAACTTATGATTGTCCAAACTGCGGAAGACAGCGAGGCAAAGAAACCAAGTTTTATATGAAGCCCGGGAAAGTTGAATATATTCAGGGACACAAGGTGGTTGGCGCTGACTGGTACTGCGCATACTGCGGTGCTCTTAACACTGCAGGTAAGACCGTCTGCGAAAACTGTGGATCGCAGAAGGATGAGAGTAAGGACGATTATTTTTCACTGAAAAATAAGGAGACCGTAAAACAGCCTGAGCCTCCAAAGCCCGCCAAACCCGCGTATAAACCAAAGAGGAAGCTTAAGAACAATTTCTGGTTTAAGCTCATTCGTGCAGGAGTTATTTTCCTTGCGATTCTATATCTGATTTCCCTTATTAAAGAGGCTGCAAGACCTAAGGATTGTACCTTTGAAGTGCAGAACCTGACCTGGGAGAATTCAATTGAAATAGAGGAAAACAAGACCTTCAGAGAGTCGGATTGGAGCCTGCCGTCAGGAGGACGCCTGGTCTATACTGCGAGCGAGATAAGGCGATACGACTCAGTTCTTGATCACTACGAGCCCGTGACAAAATCAAGACAGGTTGAGAGCGGCGGACATTATGATTATAGCTACACAGATAATGGTGATGGAACTTTTACGGAGCATTCTACCTATGTTCCGGAGTACACAACAGAGTACTACACAGAGGATGAGCCGGTTTATGTGCAGGTTCCCGTGTATGATACGAAGTATTACTATGACATAGATAAGTGGGTTTACGAGAGAACAGAGACAACCTCAGGAAATGACAAGAGCCCCTATTGGAAAGAGCTTAACTTGTCTGACAAAGAAAGGGAGGCATCTCGCAAGTCCAAATACAGGATGGAAGGCCTTTTGAACTACAAAACCTTTGGTCACAGCAAGAAGAAGGAAACCTCTTTTGAGATCAGAGAGGATTGGTGGAAGTCCATTGAAACAGGGCAGACCCTGTCGGTTACTCTTGATGACAATAAGGTAACTGAGTGGCATAAGGTTAAGTAATCATACAGAAAGCTCATTTATTACGGCTTTCTGGAGAAGATAATCAAATAATTCAGGGAAAGAAGTAATGCAGAAACCGGATTTTAAGGGATTAAAAAAGCTGATTAAGGCCATAGAGGATACAGATGCTGTCTTTAAGCGCATGTATGCAGACAGAGAGCTTCAGGAGGGCAATATCAAGGCAGCCTGCGGCCGTATTGCGGCTAAAAATGCCAGAAAACAGCTTGATGATTATTCTATAGATGAACTTAAAAACGCAAGAGCAGGAATCCGCGTTCAGGCGATTTCCGCTGCGGGTTATAAGACTCTTGGAGACCTGGCAAAGCTCTCTGATTATGAGCTTTTATCCATAGAAGGCATAGGCGAGAAGCAGGCAGAAGCCATTAAGAACATAATAACGGAGTTTGCAAATAGTTTATCTTCAAGGGTTACCGTGACTTTGGATGCCTACGGCAAGGATAAGGATGATGAAAATAATAAGGCTCTCATAACAGAGCTTGGAAGATACATAAATACCGAGGCTGTTCGAAGAGACGCTAGGGAATCCGCGGAGAAACTGGATAATTTTTGCTGCTGGCTAAGGGGCGAGAAGTTTATCAAAAACTCTGTGCGATGGCTGTTTTCAGGAAGTGAGCTAAAGGAACACACTCTTGAAATAGCTGACGAGATTTACAGTTTTTGTACCGGAGACTTTTTTAACGGCCTTTTACAGGTTATAGACGTATATGACAAGGCAAACAAAACAACTTATGAGGATGCATATGCCTCATTTGTGCAGAATTCTGCGCCTTTTTATGCCCTTTTGGAGAAGGCAGGAAGTATATCCGGAAATAAGCCCTTCGTCTACGATAGTATTCCTTCCCAGCTTGCGGAAGAGATTGAGGCTACAGAGCTATCAGATGCTTCATTTAAGGGGAATCTTCGTGGATATCAGACTTTTGGAGCTAAGTATATCCTTCATCAGAAGAAGGTTCTCCTTGGAGACGAGATGGGGCTTGGAAAGACAATTCAGGCTATAGCTGCCATGTCCCATATCCATGACACGGAAGGCGATGGCTGTCATTATCTGGTAGTTTGTCCTGCCAGCGTTATAGTCAATTGGGCCAGGGAGATAATGAAATTCAGCAATATAAAAACACATATTATCCATGGACAGGGCATAGATACTGCCTTTGACAAGTGGCGCTCTGAAGGCGGAGCTGCCATCACAAACTACGAATCCATGGGCAAGATCATAAGAGGGATAGATAATCATATGCATCTGTCTATGCTTGTAATCGATGAAGCTCATTACATTAAAAATCCCGACGCACAGCGCACTATGTACATTAGAAGGCTGGATAATGAGTCTGAGAGGATTGTTTTAATGACAGGAACTCCCCTTGAGAACAGGGTTGAGGAAATGTGCAATCTCATAGATTTTGTAAGGCCTGACATGGTAAAGGACGTGAGAGCGCTGGCTCACATGACGAGTCTTCCCGAATTTAGGGAGAAGCTTTCACCTGTATATCTTAGAAGAACCAGAAAGCAGGTATTAACCGAACTTCCTGAGATAGATGAAAAGCAGGAGTGGTGCGAGATGACAAAGTCAGATGCTGATGCCTATACTTCTGCGGTTATGGGAGCGGGCTTCCCCAGCATGCGTAGAGTGTCTTTCCTGCAGGATAGCCTTGCAGAGTCTGCTAAATGTGGAAGACTTCTTGAGTTGTGCAGCGAGGCCGGAGACGAGGGCAGAAAGATAGTTGTTTTCTCATACTTTAAAGAGACGATAGCCAAGGTTGGTGCGGCTTTAGGGGATAAATGCGTTGGTGTGATAAGCGGAGATACTAAGGTAGAGCTTAGGCAGGGAATCATCGACAAATTTGGAAGTTCTCCCGATGGCAGCGTGTTGCTGTGTCAGATCCAGGCAGGTGGCGTTGGCTTAAACATCCAGGCTGCCAGCATTGTCATATTCTGCGAGCCCCAGATTAAGCCGTCTCTTACATGGCAGGCTCTCTCCAGAGTCTATCGCATGGGCCAGACCAGGAACGTGCTTGTTTATCATCTTCTTTGCCCGGATACCGTTGATGATTACATGATTCAGCTCTTCGAAGAGAAGAAGATCGCCTTCGACAGTTTCGCCGACGAATCCGCCATCGCCAGCGCCTACGACAACATCCTTGATAAGGAATGGATCAAGGGTATTGTGGAAGCTGAGAGCAAGAAGTACGCTCTGGCATGTATTGAGTAAGCTGGAGCGTCCTGGCTTTTGTAATATAGGTTCTACCTACGTAAAACAGGGTTGTTGGAAGTAGTTTTTAGCTAATCCAGCAGCCCTGTTTTTGAAGTTGGCATAATACGGCAAAAAAAATTCTGAAGGTTCCACAAAATCGTGGCATTTTTCGGTGTTTTCAAGACTTTTTGGCATGTGGGAGGAATTAATTTTGAAGGTACCATGAAAATGGCATAAAAAGTGGAACCTTAAAAACTATTTTACCCTAACAGCCCCAAAAGTTGATATTGCGTTCAGAAATATACTGTAACCTAGAAAAAAGTGGAACCTTCAGAATTAATCCCTGATATCATGCCAAAAAGTCATAGCTTTTCCCGGATCAAATAAAAAAGTATTGCATTGTTTTTGAAAGTAGTTTATATTGCCATTAATGGAAAACGTTTTCCGAGAGAAAAATGAAGAGAAGTTCATAAGAAGATAAGGCTGGCACTGGAAAAGCCCCAACACAAGGAGAAACCATTATGTTACAGAGTGCAATCTACCATAGAATGTCAGAGCAATACTGCTATTGCCTGGATAATGACAACCTGATAATCAATATAAAAACCGGCTATGACGTGGACAAGGTCTACATTATCTACGGTGATCCCTATGATGCGGGAATTATGGGCGGAAATGAGCGCTGGAGTGGAAAAAGAGAAGAGATTTACTATAAAAAGCGCCTGAAAGACCATATCTGGTGGACTACCACTTTGCAGCCAAAGTACAAGAGATGTAAATATTTCTTTGAACTTCATAGTGGTGATGAGTGCGTCTACTTCTTTGAAGATGGCTTCTTAACAGAGGATGAGATGAATCAGGAAGGAAAAACGCTGTCCTATTTCATTATGCCTTGGATGAATCCCGCTGACGTGTGCAAGACTCCTGCGTGGGTCAATGATACAGTTTGGTATCAGATTTTCCCCGAGAGATTCTGCAACGGAGATCATAGCATTGATCCGGAGAATGTACTTGAATGGCAGAGCGGAAAAGTTGGTTTCCGCGATTTTTACGGTGGAGATATCAGAGGAATTAGAGACAAACTCCCTTACCTCAAGGATCTCGGGATTACAGGAATATACTTAAATCCTATATTTGAGGCAAGTAGCAACCACAAGTACAACACCAGAGACTATAAAAAAGTTGATTCTCATTTTGGAACCAACGAGGACCTTAGAAAACTTGTGGATGAGGCCCATGAGCTTGGAATCAGAGTTATGCTGGATGCAGTTTTCAACCACACAGGTTCTGATCACCCCATGTGGCAGGACATCCTTGAAAAGGGCGAAGCTTCAGAATACGCAGACTGGTACATGATAAACAGCTGGCCTGTTGATAAGGAAGAAGATACGAGAGATGGCAGATATTATTCCTTTGCCTTTGCAAGATACATGCCAAAGCTTAACACCAGCAATCCCAAGGTTCAGGAGTATCTCCTCGATATAATCAAATTCTGGATTGAGACCTTTGATATCGACGGACTTAGATTTGATGTGGGAAATGAGGTATCGCATTCCTTCTTAAAGGCAGTCAGATACCAGACAAGTCACATAAAGGATGATTTCTATCTTCTTGGGGAGATCTGGCACGACTCCATGTCATGGCTTCTTGGTGATGAGTATGATGCGGTTATGAATTACCCGCTTTCCACTGCTATTGCGGATTTCTGGGTTTATAAAAACCGCGGCAGAGACAGCTTTGAATATGATATAAACCGCTGTTTTACCATGTATTATGCACAGGTAAATGATGCGCTGTTTAACCTGCTGGATTCTCATGATACCAACAGATTATTCGATAAGACAGGTCACAATGTTGATAGATTCTATCAGCAGCTTGCGGTGCTGTTTACCATGCCGGGAAGTCCCTGCATTTACTATGGAACAGAGGTAGTCTTGGACGGCGCCCATGATCCTGATTGTAGGAGATGTATGCCTTGGGACGAGATAGAATCAGGAAAAAAGGATGCCGAGATCTCAGAAATGAAGAAGCTTATTGCTCTAAGAAAAGAGCTTCAGGCATGTAAGAGCAGAAACTTCCATTTTCCCAATGATATTCCGAAGGATCGCGTGATTTCTTATATAAAAATCGGCGATAACGAGAGTATACAGGTATATCTGAACTGCGAAGAAGAGAGCGTTAATGTAGATATCAGCAGCTTTTCAGAAGTCCTCTACTGCCGTAAGTGGGATGGAGAGAGCCTTGGAAGGGATGGAATTTTGATTTTGAAAAAATGATTAATAATAGATAATCTTCGCTTCATGTTCTATAATTGTAATGTTAAGCACGATTTTGGAGGTATAGAGAAAAATGTTTTGTGGGAACTGTGGTAGAGAAATTGAAGATGGTGCAAGGTTTTGCACCTATTGTGGCACGCCTGTAGATCAGAATGCTAGTCAGCAGAGCATGGCCACTCCGAGCGAGAATCAGCAAACATATGCTGGCCCAAGCTTTCAGCAAGCACCTGTGAATACGCAGGCGCATCCAAATTATCAGCAAGCACCGATGAATCCTCAAGGCTATCCTAATTATCAGCAGGGACCTGGTTATTATCAGCCTCAGCAGCCTAAAAAAAAGAGCGGTGCAGGTCTGTTAATTGCGATAATCGTAGTAGTAATTTTATTGGTAGCTGCCCTGGCATTCATAATAGTAAACAGGGTTAAATCAGCACTTTCTAATGTTTCAGGCTCAGCAGAGATAGCAGCCGAAGCTATAGTAAGCACTTATTCAGATAGCACCGGTCATTTTGATTCAGAAAAAGCTTATGATGAGCAGAGACAAACTGTAGAATCCCTTGCCATAGCAAGTGTTGATATGACAGATAAAATCATGTATGCAACACATGATGGTGTTACAAGGGAAGAAGATTCCCACTGGGATTTCATCGATAAAGATAAGGCTATGCTTTATTTTGGCGAGAATGAATACTATGAAGCAGATTATAAGATTTTAACCGGAACTCTTGGTATGCTTTATACAGATTTTGAATTCCCGCAGTATGGTCTTACATTTGATGAACTGTCCAGAGTAACTAAGTCTCGTATGGATAGCGATGAATCCTGTGAGGGTTATGTTGTAATCGTATTTGATAACCTTTTGCAGCACAATGCTGACGGTTCTACTGAATCTGTAAACAGCTCAGGCAGCGTAATGTACTACGGCGTAACCTACGATTTAGGTCACACCACATACTATGACGTTGTAGGCGCAAACTCAGCCAGCTACTATAATTTCATTTGTGATAAGTAAAATTGTATGCGTAATCAAAAACTGGAAAGTCACATTAGTGGCTTCCCAGTTTTTTCTAATCTATGACACCTTTTTCTTCTAAATAGTTTGATATATACTCACTAAATGATTCTGCTCGATTTATCTGCTTCTCCGCTTCCTCCCTTGATGCTATGAAAAAATCAAGATAATCTGCCTTTTCTCTGTTTTCTGATGCAGCTCTAATAATCCTGGATAAATCCTTTGGGAATATTTCAGTTTTTACATAATTTTGATTGAAGTATGCTATCACTCCGCTATGCTTACTACTATCGAAGCCATCAAGAGCAAGAACAGCTCTAATAGCATGGAATATAGAATAATAAGCTCTATTTAAAGCATTTTTATATCTGCCATTTTCGTACATTATTCTGGCATCTTCCAGATTTTCTTGACTGGTCATAAATCTGTATTTAGATAATTCAATTATGCTGCCTTCCAAATAATTATGCCTTCCTTGTCTATATTTTTATAAAATGGCAAGACTTTACGCCATTCCTGATAATTTTCATAGTCTATGGGGACTATTGATAGCGTCTTGGCGATATCAAGTTCGTAATCAACGACGGTATCAATCATTGAATCGTGCATGCTCTCAGTATTTCCTTTTTTTAAAACAATGGCAATATCAATATCGGATTCATCCGTTTGTTCACCTCTGGCATATGATCCATATAAAATCACAGTTTGGAGGTAGGCGCCATATATTTTTTTTAAATCTGTGCTCATATTTCTGAGCTTTTTCATTAAAACAGGATACTCGCTATACATCATAACTCTCTTTCTCCAATTTCTATAATCTCCCGACTTTAGCCTTCTATCCTCAGGAAATTCAATATCTATAGGAATAATCCATTGTTTTCCAAACTTTTCACCCTTTAATGTTCCTTTAATCAGCATTCGTCTGATGTTTCCCGGATCTTTTCCCATTTTCTCAGCATATTCCGAAACTGTATAATAGTTCTCCATAGATAATTCTCCTTGATTTGACATTAACACGCTATCGTGTAATTGTCAAATTACATTACAGGTATAAAAAACCGGCACAAAATGCGCCGGCTTTTGTCTTGACTATTCCTTAATTATAGATAGATTCTATTAATTTATCTTTGCAAAATATTCGCAATCACTTCAGCGCATTTTTCAAGATCAGCGCTTTCTTCGTTAGCTTCTGAGAATCTGTTCATGGTGTTACTGTCTATGTCTAGAACCCCAATGACTTTGCCATCTTTATCGCAAAGAGGAACAACTATTTCTGACTTTGCTTCGCTATCGCAGGCGATATATCCGGCAAACTGTGAGACATCAGGAACGATAAGTGTTTTATTCTCAGCTGCAGAAACTCCGCAAACTCCGCGGCCAAGCTTGATATGGGTGCAGGCAACTTTTCCCTGGAAGGGTCCGAGAATAAGTTCTCTCTCTGCGCCATTATCAGCGCCGACTGTATCATTCATAAGATAAAAACCAACCCAGCTGACATCCGGGAGCTGCTCCCAAAGGCAGGCTGCCACGTTTGATAAGTTGGTGATGTACCAGTCTTTTTCATCTGTCATTGCTTCTACGTAATTCACTAATGCCATAGATTTATCCTCCAAGTTAAATCGCATATTTATGTCAATAGCCATTATACAATTTTATGATACAAAATCAATAAGGAAGGGCTGCCGCTGGCTACGGCAGCCCTTTTAAGGGTAACAAGATAAAACTATATAGAAAGTATTATCGTGTTGTCAGTGTTAGCCGAACATCCTTGAGAAATCCAGCTCGAACTTGGGAACAAGCTGCTCAAGAAGCGCGGTGAGTTCCTTGTCGTGGTTCTCTAGGCAGGCACATTCTCTGTCGATTACCATGGTGTAAGGATGCTCGTAGGAGACAGGTTCCCACTTTGGAAGATACTCTGTGTTGGGATCACCGGTCTTTACGAAGTTAACAGTCATTGTGCTGAAAATATCAGCAAGCTTCTGGCCATAGATGGCTTCATTTAATACGTAAACCCTGTCTTCGTTCTGCAGGATGTAGCAGACGTCGCCGCCGTGCCAGAGAGGAATCCAGTCATCCTCAGGGGCATTGTAGGCTGCGATGAAGATATAGGTATTGTTCTTTCCATTTTTAGAGTGGAGAAGGGCAGTATCAAGGGTAGGAATTCTAACCATAGTATCCATGCAGGTAAGGTCCATGATGTCATGAGTAGGATATGCCTTCTTGAACAGGTCGATAAGCTTGTCGGCATTTTCGCCGTAGCGCTCTTTTACACAGGCAAAGCGGGCATTTTCATCCATCTGTTCTCTCTGCTCTACAGGAACCTGACCAACCAGGAATTCTCCGATAGTTGAGCCGAAGATAAGCGGCTTGTCTATGGACCAGGGCATGAATCCTACATCCAGAGGGAATCCCTTGAAGTAATCATCCTTTACAGGAGACCATTTAACACCGATACCTGATTCAGAAAGCTTTCTAACTACCTTCTTATAAGCATTTGTAAGCTCTTCATAGGAGATATCATAGATTTTATCTATGTTTTCCTTAGTGATACCAAGCTCATCAAGGATAACCTTTGCAGCTTTTCTTGAAACCTCCTGAGTATCTGTCATTTCATTAGACATGGATCCGCTGAGGACGATTCCGCGCTGGAAATAAGGTGCAGCCTCCTCAATCTGATAGAGACACTGAACCTTTCCGCCGCCACCTGAATGTCCGCAGATTGTGACATTTTCAGGGTCTCCGCCGAAAGCAGCAATGTTCTCATGTACCCACTTAAGTGCAGCAACAAGGTCTGCAATTCCCACGTTTACTGAGTTTTTGAACTCATCGCCGTATTCAGCCAGGTTAAGGTGAGCAAGGATATTCAGACGATGATTTATGGAAACAAACACCACATCACTATTGTGAGCCATGTTGAAACCGTCAAAAGAGTATTCCTCAAGAGCGTTTCCAGCGAAATATCCGCCGCCGTGGATCCACACAAAAACAGGCTTCTTCTCGCCAGTCTTTGTCTTAGGGGCCCAGATGTTCAGGTTCTGGCAGTCTTCACCGTGCTTCTGAAGCATGTGAAGTCCTCTGTAATATGGCGGAGGAGTAGCAGGGAGCATGAGAGGAGCAACAGGTCCGTAGGTATATGCATTTTTAACGCCGTCCCAGGACTCCTGCTCTGTGGGCATGTGGAAACGCTTAGCGTTAGCGTATTTTACGCCCATGAAAATATTTACATCCCCGTATGTAACACCCCTAAGTTTGCCGAATTTTGTTTCAACCACCGGTTTAACCGGATCGAAAATAAGCTTATTCATTGAAATACCTCCCAATTATTATTGAATGTCGTTCCTGTCAGGAAGACCAAAGAATTCTAATGCGTGCTGGATAGCAAGATCCCAGAAAGCCCATTCGTGCTTGTAGCCAGGGAGATGGTACCAGTCAGCCTTTAAGCCAATCTCATCACAGTGCTTGTGGAAATCTATGTAGCATTGATACAGAAGCTCATCACATTCACCGCAGCCAAACATAAGCCTTGGCAGCTTTTTGCCGGCAGCAACTGACTCGTCAATGATTCTCCATACGTTTTCTTCGTTGTTTTTGTAGGCTTCAAGACCGCCTGCATTGGCGATAGTGTTTGTAAGTCTTGGATCATCAAGACTCATGAAAGGATTCTTGTCATCATGATCTCTGATATTTGCAAAATCCATGGGGACCGCTGAGAGAACGGCTGCTGCAGAGAAAAGTTCAGGGAAGTTAACAGCAAATTTAATGGTGCCACGGCCGCCCATGGATAGTCCTGCTATATAATTGTCTTCAGGCTTGTCTGATGCAGGGAACCAGCCGTGAATAAGAGGCATAAGTTCCTTTACCAGATAGTCGTAGAAGTTGTATCCCATCATCATTGTCGGCCAGTTTGAGTAGTTTGAATTAAGTGCTGAAGGCATGACGACAATGAGATTTTTTTCTGACGCATAAAGCTCTATATTTGTTTTGCGAACCCAGTCGGTATTGTCTCCGCTGGTTCCGTGAAGAAGCCAGAGTACAGGATATTTCTTGCCGCTTCCGTAGAATTCTTCGGGTGAGATCTTACCCCTTCTGTCGGGAAGAATTACAGAAACCTGCGTGCTTCCAAACAGATACTGGCTTTCAAAATTGTAATGTAAAAGTGACATTCGTTTATTCCTCCTTAAAAGTTGTCAGGTATATGTAATTAAATCTTGAAAAAATCCTATATGCCGAATTAACCTTTAACCGATCCGACAGTAATTCCGGCAACGAAAGTCTTCTGGAAGAAAGGATAAGCGATAAGTACAGGAAGGACAGCTATTACAGCCAGAGCCATTCTGATGCTGACGTTTGGAATTGAGTCAACGCTTACAAATCCTGCGGAGTGAGTTGCCAAAAACTGTACGTTTGAAAGTACCTGATTTAAGTAGTTCTGAATTCCGTAGAGATCTCTTCTGATGGTCAGGAAGTAGATACCGTTTGTCCAGTTGTTCCAGTAAGCAATCGCTGTCATAAGGGCAACGGTGCCGATAATAGGCTTTGACATAGGGAGAACAACTTTATAAAGAAGTTTGCCTTCGCCGGCGCCGTCGATTCTTCCTGCCTCAAGAACCTCTGTTGGAATGTTTGTAGTCATGTATGTACGGATCATGATTACAAAGAAAGGATTCATGAGAAGATAGGGAACTATCATAGCTGCAGGTGAATCATTTATATGGAAGATCTTGGAATAGATCAGGTATGTAGGTACAAATCCGCCGTTAAACAGCATTGTGAAGAACAGGAAAAATGAAATGATCTTTCTGCCGGGCAGATCCTTTACTGAGAGAGGATATGCGAAAAGAAGGCTGAGGATTACATTTATGATAGTTCCTACTGCTGTATAAATGAAACTCATAAGGTAAGCGTGCAGGATATCACTCTTTACGCCGCCTATGTATTCATAGGCTTTTAAACTGAATTCCTTAGGGAATAAGCCGTATCCGAAGTTTGCAAGGCTTGCTTCCGAACTAAAGGAACTGGAAATAAGAATTACAAATGGAATTACACAGGAGCATACCAGGAATGCCATTATGAAATATGTTAAAAGCTTAAAGGCTTTATTTTCGTGAATCATTTTTAACCTCCATAAAAACAATTAGTTTTTCTTAGAATAATGAGCTGTCCTCATCCAGTTTTCTTACCACGGTATTGGCTGTTACTACACAGATAAAGCCAAATACTGACTGTAAGAAACCTGCTGCAGTGGATCTTCCGATATCATTAAGTTCAAGAAGTCCTCTGTATACGTAAGTGTCGATGGTCTGTGTTGTGGAGTAGAGCATTCCGCTATTCATAGGAACCTGATAGAAAAGTCCGAAGTCTGAGTAGCAGATACGTCCTACAGCCATAAGTACCAGAGTGATCACTGTTGTCTTCATGGCAGGTATAGTGATGAATTTAATCTGAGCCCAAACTCCTGCGCCGTCCACAACGGCTGCCTCATACAGAGATTTGTCGATTCCGATAAGTGTGCTGTAATAAAGGATGGAACTGTATCCAAAACTCATCCACAAAAATGTGATAGTGAGGATTACGGGCCAGTGGCTTGGTTCGTTGTACCAGCTGATGGGATCAATTCCAAACAGCGGAAGAATTGTCATGTTCATGAAACCGTTCTTTCCTGAGAGGAAAGCAAATACGATGTAGCTGACAATTACTGTTGATAACAGATATGGAAACAGAATAATTGTCTGGCTCATTTTCTTGAAAAACTTCTGCTTAATGGAATCAAGAGAAATTGCAACGATGAGTCCAAGCAGATTTCCTAAAAGGATGAATGCCAGATTGTAGAGAATTGTGTTTCTGAAAAACTGTGCTGCATCTTTTGTACTAAATAAGTATTTGAAATTGGAAAGTCCGGTCCAGGGACTCTGGAAAATTCCAATCTGATAGTTTACCTTTTTAAATGCAAGAACAAGCCCCGCCATAGGCATATAGTTGTTGATCAGCAGATATATGATTCCGGGGATCAGCATAATATAAAGTGCTGAAAATCTGCGTAAATCCTTTAAAGCGATTTTTCTTTTTTTCATGTTACCCTCCTAAACATCTGAAAGTTATTCAGCTTAATTAGAAGGTTACCATCAAAGTGCACAACAAAACTATAAGATTTCTGCTGTTGACTGTCATATTTCTGATAACTGCAAATATCAGAAAACTGATATGTGCATGTTGAACAATTATATATAAGGAAGAAACGCGGAATGTTAGAAAACTGACAACTCACAACAGAAAAATGATAGATGCTATTCGTTTTCATTTGCTACTATCTATACATGGTTACGAAATCGCAAATGATCGCGGTTTATATTTTAGGAGGGTAAAAAATGAAAAAAAAGGTATTAGCATTAATCCTTGCAATGTCAACAGCTTCAGGATTGATAGCAGGCTGTGGTTCATCAACTACAAGTGAGACAACTACATCTGACGATGCAGCAACAGCAGAGTCCACAACAGAAACTGCTACAGCAGATGCTGAATCAGGAGAAGTTCCTACTATCAAGATTGCATACAACATCATGTTCCCTGCAACTGATGAAGAAGCAATTGAAGAAGCAATCAACAAGATTATGGTTGAAAAGGCCGGAGCAAAGATCGACTTTGTCGGCGTTGAATTCGCAAATATTCAGACACAGTACAACCTGATGCTTACAGGTGGTGACAATACAGTAGATCTGTTCAACTCATTCTGGTACACAACAGAGAGTAACCTTGTTGCAAACGGACAGGTAATGGAACTCGATGATCTCCTTGCTTCAGACGGACAGGGCATCCTGGACATCTATTCAGGAGATATGGCAGATTACCTTGATTGCGGCAAGATCAACGGAAAACAGTACGGTATTCCTTGTGTATACGCATTCGAGTGCGAGAACCTCTACGAGGTAAAAAAAGAGGATTCTGATGCTGCAAACATCGACTGGAGCTCAGTTACAGATCTTGACAGTTTAACAGATGCAATGGTAGCTATGAAGGAAGCAAATCCTGATCACTACTATGTTCCCGGATCAACAGATCCTTACTGGGTTCCCAAGAGCATCGACTACCTTGGTGATACAAACTACCTTGGTGTTCTTCTTGATCCTGTAAACAGCACAACAGTAGAGAATTACTACGAGTCAGATTACTTCAAGGATTTCCTTGAGCATGTAAAGGTATGGAAAGAGAAAGATCTCATCAGTCCCGATCCCCTTTCAAACACAAATCCTACTCTTATGAACATTCTTGCAGGTGTTGCACACGGTACACCCGGATATAACTGGGATGCTCAGGCTGGTATCGAAGCTACATCCAAGCAGAACAACATGGAGATGGTTGGAACAGCAATCACAGAGCCTCTTGCAACAACAGGTGAGGTTACAACATATATGTGGCACATGAGCACATTCTGCACAAATCCACAGGCTGCTATGAGAGTGCTCAATGTAATGTACACAGATCCTGAAGTAGCTCAGCTTTGCGCAAACGGTATCGAAGGTCTTGACTATGTTCTAAACGACGAAGGCAAGATGGAATATCCTAACGAGAACGGCCTTTCAGGTATTGGCTGGGGCGCAGCTTCAATGGCATTCTGGCCCAACGTAACTCTTTGCCCTTCATGGAGCTATGAGGATGACAACCAGTACGACCTTATGGCATCAAAGAGAGACAGCGCTCAGAAGTCTAAGGCTCTTGGATTCCAGTTTGATTCAACACCTGTAGCTGATCAGATGACAGCATGTGCAAACGTTGTTGCTCAGTACTACAACCCGATCATGCTCGGTGAGACGGACATCGACAAGGCTCTTCCTGAATTCCAGGAGGCACTTAAGACAGCAGGTATCGATGAGATTATTGCTGAGAAGCAGAAACAGCTTGATGCTTGGCTTGCTTCAAAATAAGAAATAAGACTTAACGGGCTGGGAAGCCCTCATGGGGGAATCCTTTTCGGGATTCCCCCTTTTTATAAAAAATTTTACTATTTAGGAAAAAGCATGAATAAAAAAATAGAAATTACAACTTTATGGAACAGATATTATCTGCTGACGGTCCTCATAAATGTCCTGATATCTTTTTCTTTTTACATGGTGTCATCCATTATGTCAAAACATTTGGTAAACATCGGAATAGACGTAGCAGTAGCGGGTGTTATTGTTGGACTCTTTTCACTGACATCCCTTGTCTGCAGACCTTTTAGCGGTATACTTGCTGACAATTTCAGCAATGTGACACTCCTTAGGATAAGCAATGTCCTTATGGCAATCGGACTTGCAGGCTTTGCATTTGTTACTAATACCCAGCTCCTTATCTTTTTCAGAATAATAAACGGTGCGGGCTTTGCACTTCTTGGAACTTCAGTTATAACTCTGGCTACCAGGTTTGTCCCTGATGACAGAAGAGGAGAGGGAATCGGATATCTGGGCCTTGGAATGGCATTATCTTCAGCTGTAGCTCCGGGATTTGGAATCACAATTGCCGACCACCTTGGCATGAAAGCGACTTTTATAGCTGCTTCTTTCATGTGCGTATTTGCTATTTTCCTTCTCTTTTTCATAGAAGATACAAGCTCAAATAAGAAAACAAAAAGCGGATTTAAGCTGTCTCTTAAGGATATGATCGGAATAGAAGCTATTCCTTACACCTTAATCGCAGGCGCTTTTTCATTTATAAATGGCATTATTGCGTCTTACCTTGTTCTTTATTCAGATGAACTTGGCGTATCCGGAATAAGCGTGTATTTTACTGTATGCGCGGTTATGCTCATGATAGCAAGACCTCTTTCCGGAAAACTTATGGATAAAAAAGGCATAAAAGTAACAGTAATTCCCGGCATGATCTGCACGGTCATCTCCATGTTCATGCTTGGAAGGGTTACAAGACTTATCCCGATCCTCATATCAGGGGCAATCAGGTCCTTTGGACAGGGAGCAGCCCAGCCATCTCTTCAGGTGGGATGCATCAATAAATGCGGAAAAGAAAGAAGCGGCGTTGCAACAAGCACATACTACCTTGGCGGAGACATTTTCCAGGGAACAGCCCCCATGATAGGTGGCATGATAATAGGAAAAGTTGCAGGTATTAAAGGGTATCGCCTTTCCTTCGATATTGCGGGAGTACTGCTCCTTGCAGCATTTATCTTCTTTATCTACCTGGAGTGCATAAAACCAAGGCTCGAATCAAAAAACAACTGATTATATTAGCAAAAACATTTAAAGTGGGGATTTTAATTATGGTTACAAAGTTTTACGAAAAGGAAAATAAGCCTGAAATAAAGGTTTTACCGGGAATTCCTGACGATGATAACAGGGATTACCTCCCGATGAGCCTAAAGGACAGCGAGATAGTAGTTAATGAAAACGGAAACAATTCCCATGTTTATCCCAAGGGACTTAAGGAGTATCGCAAGGTTTTCCTTGATGGCAGGGAAGATATCTGGTATGAGTACGTTCCGGAGAGCTATGATCCATCCAAGAAAACACCTCTTGTTGTGGCGCTTCACGGAGGTCTCATGACAGGCTGGGGCCAGTGTGTTTACACTTCATGGTCAATGGTTGCAGACAGAGAGGGTTTTATCGTCGTTTATCCAAACGCCAGCACAGGCGGCCTCTGGCTCATCGAGCATCCGGAGGAAATAAGGAAAAAGATATGTATTCCAAAAGAGGGTCAGTTTTCCTTTAATGATTTTCCTGATGACTACAGGGAGAATCACGACATAAATATGATATTTGCCATAATTGATGAGGTCTGCGGAAAATATAATATCGATAAGGGCAGAATCTATATGCAGGGAATGTCCTGCGGAAATGCCATGACTAATACTGTTGCAAGACATTATGCATACAAATTTGCAGCTTTTGCAGGATCTGCGGGACCAGTAAGCCCCATGATCTTATTTGATGAAGATGGAGATATCCTTAATGACGGCGGCGGAGCAGATATCTGGCAGACCAGAATGGAGAATGACATAAATGCTCCGGGAGAAACCTGTCCTCTGGAGTATACCTTTAAGAAAAACAGAGAGTACTGGAATCAGCTAAATGACTGCACAGAGCCTCCAAAAATCAGCATCGACGGCGTAAATAATTTTGCATTCTATACAGGGGAAAAAGGAAATCTTGTATATAGAGAAGTTGTAAACAGAGATCATGGTCAGACCCTTGATGATGCTGAGATGGCATGGGACTTTGTGTTCTCCGGAGTAAGGAGACAGGAAGATGGAAGCCTTCTCCACACTGAGACTATCTGCAGCAAAGAGGGAGATAAGGAAGCTCTTGCCATAATTCCCGGTAAAAGAAGGGTTTTATTTGATAATAAGCCCGTAGACATGGGATCTGAGGCATTTATATGGAACAAGCTAAAATATCATGGCCTTGATGGAGATTTCATTGTAAGAGATAGCTATGTGATGATTCCTGCCCGTGTGCTTGCCACACTTTTTAATGCGGATTATCATGAGACAGATGGCGCAGGTGCAATTACTCTTAAGGATGGCAGAGAGATAGCATTTGCGAAGGGCATCATTTCTTGTACAGTAAACAACAGAGTAAGAGATATGTACGTGGAAGCTGTAGAGAGAAATGGCGAGTTGAATATATCTGCGGAGTGGTTCTGCGAGGACGTACTAGGTATGCATGTCTGCACCAAGGAAGGCGCATTATATGCGGCAGATCACAATATTAAGCTCTCAAAGCATTTTGCGAAGCTTATCGCAGATCTTTTATAAAAGTAATCATAAAACTTAAGTCAAAAAGGAGAGAGTGGTATGAGCTATATGGTAAATGACAGGCTGTTCTGGCCAGGGGGAAAGAAAAAGTGTCTTACATTAAGCTATGACGACGGAGTAACTCAGGATATCAGATTTCTGGAGATTCTTAATAAAGCAGGAGTAAAGGCAACTTTCAATTTAAATCCAGGATTATTTGGGGTAGAAGGAACAGTTGCAGCAGGTAAAAAGGAAGTCCCTCACATTAAGATCGCTGCTGATAAAATCCTGGAAACCTACCGGGGACATGAGATTGCTGCCCATGGACAGCTCCATACATCAATGTTTGGCATGGATCCTGCAAGATGCACTTACGAAATTTTAAAGAGCAGAAATGAGCTTGAAAAGCTATTAAAGAAGCCGGTTACTGGTTTTGCATATGCTTTTGGTGCATGCGATGAGACAATTGTTGCTGCAACCAAGGCTAGTGGCCTTAGATATGCAAGAACCGTAGTATCAACTCACAGATTTGATATTCCGCAGAATTTCCTTTTGTGGGATGCCACCTGCCATCACAATGATGAGAAACTCCCTGAACTTACAGAGGAGTTTCTGTCCGATGATCCTTATTTTTCATTCTATTCACCGGCTAAGCTGTTCTATGTATGGGGACACGCTTATGAATTCGATCAGGATGATAACTGGGATATGTTTGAAAAATTCATCGACAAGGTTTCAGGCAGAGATGACGTGTGGTATGCCACAAACGGTGAGATAGAGGAGTATGTGAGAGCTTACAGAAACCTCATCTTCTCAGTAGAATCCGACTATGTTACCAATCCTTCATCAATTCCGGTATGGATCGGCGGCGTATTTAACAGCGAGATTCTTTGCATCGGACCCGGAGAAACAAAGGAATTACCGCCAAAACAGAACGTTTAATAACAAAAAGATAAAGGCAAAGCTTTTAACCAAGCTTTGCCTTTCTATATTCTGTAGGAGTCATATTCTCGTACTTTTTAAACATCTGAGTAAAATGAGAAAAATTCGTATAGCCAATCTCGCAGGAAATAAGGCTTATGGGGATGTTGGGATTTGATAACATGTCCTTTGCAACATCAAGCTTTACCTGTGTGATATAAGTTTTGATATTATGCCCCGTCTCTTTTTTGAAAACCTTGGTGAAGTACTCAGGGCTTCTGTGGACGTGATCTGCAACCTCTTTTACTGTGAGATCGCGGTTTATGTTATTCAGAATAAAGTTCTTGGCCTTAAGGATATCGTCATCTTCAGAGACATGAGAGCTCTTTTTATCAAGGGCTTTAGTCACAAAGAGAACAGCTTTTTTCAATGTATCTATATTCTGATAAGCATCCTGCATATCCTGATAGGAGTATTCTTCAGTAAAAACATCACTAATTTCAATGCTGTTGTCGTACATATAGTTAAAGAAAAGCTGAGTGAGCTGCTGATGCAGGTCGCAGAGGCTGTTAAAGCTCGCAAGTCTTGCTGAGCTTATGAAATCCAGGTAGGAATTAACGGAGTTGTTAAGAAGCTCAAAATCAGCATTGTCGATCATTCGCTTCCAGCGATTAATGTTTTCTTTTAAATCTGATGAGGTTATCTCATGCCTGGATTCAGTTTTTCCGGTGTAATGGATTCCCGGAGAGAGGCTGACATTGTTAGCTATAGTATCCTCAATTGCATTTATCAGGTCGTGATTATCTACAAAAGGAGCGCAATCTGAGATATATAGAGCCAGATTTGATGACATAAGAGCCTTCAGATTGCCATAAAGCTTCTCGCACCAGTCATTATCGATTTTAGAGAGGCCTCCGTCATTACTAAAGAACAGGAATACATATCTCTTGTATCTGTTCAGCGTAAGCAGAGTATAGATGCTGCTGTGATCGTATCTCACATGTTCCACTGCTGAAATAAAATTTTTCCTGATGGCCACATCTCCATAATTGGGGTCATCCATGGAAACGTAAGAATAGATATCCAGCATAAAAATCTTGACGAGGGAATCCTTATAAAGGGGATAGCCCATGCGCTCCAGCATATATCTGGATTCCTTGGAGGTCTCCACGTTCCTTGTAAAGAGATTAAGCACGATTCTGTCTGACATTTCAGGCTTTAATTCCTCGAAGAGACGGCCCTTTTCATATACGGCACGGTGCTCCTGATCAAGGTGATACTTATCAACTGCTCTGGAAAGAGCCTGCTCGATCTCATCATAGGGTGCAGGCTGCAGGATATAATCAAAGCAGCCAAGCTTAATGCTCTCCTGTGCATAGGAAAACTCCGCATGGCTTGTAAGCAAAATGCGGATAATATCAGGATATTCCTGACTTACAAAGCGGTTTAATTCAAGCCCGTTTTCTCCCGGCATTTCGATGTCACAGAGCATCACATGTACTTTGTTTTTGGAAAGGATATCCCTTGCCATAAGTGCGCTTGTGGCATAGAAAACCTGATCAAAACCAAGATCCTGAAAGTGAACTCCATATTCAATTCCATGTAATACGGATGTCTGATCATCCACAACTAAAATGTTCATTTATATTTATTCCTCATGTCCCGGATATGTAACGGGAATATATATCATTATCATCGCACCGCCATTTTCCTGATTGTTGAAAAATGCCAGGTTGCAATCGCCGTGGTAGAGAATCTGCATACGGCGCTTAAGATTGCTGATTCCTACGTGATATTGCTCGTATTCACTGTCGGCGTCGAAATTAAGCTTCTCAAGCATGTCCTCTTCGTAGCCTGTGCCGTTGTCGGAAAGCCTGAGTCTTAGGTATTTCTTTTCATTGTTTTCAGCTATTTCGCCCTCGATGACAAATTGCAGCATTTTGTGGTACTGAGCGTTGTATTTTACTGCGTTTTCAAGGAAGGTCTGTATAAGTAGCGGTGGCACCATGCAATCAAGGAGCTCCTGCGGGACCTTCTGAATAAGCATTATTGGTGTGCTTGAGTCTGTCTGGATTATGTTTGCATAGTCATTTACTTCATTTAGCTCGTCTTTAAGTGTTATAAGCGAGAGATTATCATGGAAAATAAACCTTATGTGGTCTGAAAAATTCATGATCATCCTACGCATTTTATCATATTCGCCCATTTCCAACATGTTGTAGAGGCTCTTTAAGCAGTTGATAAAGAAGTGTGACCTTGTCTGCAGCTGGAAATACTGGAGCTGCGCATGTTCCTTTTCTGCTTTTCTGCTCTCATTTTCTCTGGCAAGCGACACCTTCTGCTTAACAAGAGAGGATAGAGCGTCGTTTATCTGGTTTATCTCCTGAATGTCAAATTTAAGGTCGCTCTCCGGGAGCTCGTTGGTATTCTGGGGGTCAGATAGGATCTGCGATGCCTCAGATATCTTATCCAAAGGATATACGAGAATCTTAAGCAGAAACTCGAAAATACCCATGATAAGGATTGCCAGCAGTATAAACGCAACGAACATTAAAAGCAGGAATGGACGATACTGTACGATATACTTTGATACCGGCATGATACCGGCAAGCCGTACAGGCATGTTTTGGACATCTGTGGACTGGACTATGTAATGGAGCTTTGTGAAAAAGTCATTTTGGCTGTTTTGAAGCTCGTCTATGGTGATTCTCTTTTTAGCGAAAGCATCCTTGTTTGTGAGGATTTTTGATTCATTAAAAAAACTTATCTCGTAGTTTTCCGAATCGCCGTAATTTCTGTCCTTTGCAGCAAATTTTGACAGATCGATGCCTGCTGCAATGCAGAGTCTGTCCTTTTTATATGGAAGAATCAGGAGGACATTCTCCCCGTCATCATAGAGATTCCATCTCCAATAAGAGGATAAGGGGAGCTCGTTGATGAAGGTTTCCAGAGATTTTTCCAACTGATAGTTTTTGTTAAAGTCGTTCTTATCGTATCCTGCGCCCACCTGCCAGATTGACACTTCATCATTTTCGGAAAAGGCCATGAGTATACTGCCGTATCTCACGCTTCCGTTTATGTGGGTTCTAAGCTGGTAGTCCAGAGTTATTTTCTCATTGTTCGAATAACTTCCCGAGGAAAGAGTGGAGAAACTGGTATTTGAGCTGTGAATATTCATGACGATATTTTGCAGATCAGAAGTCTGATTCTCTAGTTCCTGGGCATAGAAATCAAGAAGCGTTGCGGAACTTTTTGCAGACTGTTCCTGGAAGGTTTTGATTGACGTAATCGCAAAGATGATTATGGTCACGACAAGAGCTATAGTTGCTGCTAAAAAAGATATCATCAGCACATTTTTAAAATGTATTGGTTTTTTGTATTGCTTTTTATCCAAACTTCAGGGGCCTCCCGTAAACGCTTAATCAAAAAATATTCGTCTAATACAAAATTGTTACCTGTATTTTATCACACCGAAAAAGAAAAAATTTTTGAACAACCATAATGCTTTGAAAAGTGATAGTTATGGTCAGAAAATTGACAGTTTGAAAAGTGCCTCTTTGATATGATTTTTACAGGGTTAAATAGCAAAAATAGGGAGGGTATATGGATATTAGCATAAAGCCCGGAGTACCTGATGATGACAACAGGGATTATCTTCCGGAAAAATGTAAGAATTCTGACATCGTAGTCAATGAAAATGGAAACAATTCACAGCCGTATCCGGAGAGACTTAAGGAATTTACAGCGGTTTTGGCTGACGGAGTTGAAGATACATGGTATGAATACGTGCCTGCATCCTATGACGGAACTAAGGATGTACCGCTTGTTTTCTCTATGCACGGAGGCCTTATGACAGGCTGGGGACAGGCAATTTATACTTCATGGACTCTAATGGCTGACAGGGACGGATTTATCGTGGTATTTCCCAATGCTCACCAGGGCAGAGCATGGGAACTTCAGTGGGGCTACTGGGGAGTAACTCCCGAGGAGACAGCACCCGGGGACAAGAACAGTCATCCTGTGGGACTTAAGGAAAGCCCTGACAATGTTCTTGAAAATCATGATGTTAAGATGATTCTCGCACTTATGGATCTGATAAATAGTAAGTACAGAATAGATAAGGGCAGAGTTTTTATGCAGGGAATGAGCATGGGGAATATGATGACAAGCCTCTTTGCAAGAAATCTTGGAAATAAGCTTGCAGGAGCTGCAGGCGCAGCTTGTTCCACATTTTTGTCCCTTATGTATGATGAGAACTATCGAATTAAAAATATAGGCGGCCCCCTGGCAATATGGGAGACCAGGCCTGAAACCAACAATATCCCTGAGGATATTGAATTCCAGAAAAAGATAAACAAGTACAACCGTCTCTACTGGATGCGCCTAAATGGCTGCAATGTGATCCCGAGGATCAGCATTCAGGGAGAAAACAATCTGGCCTTTTACGAGGGCAGAAACGCAGACGTGGTCTACCTTGATGTTAAAAACAGAGATCACGGTCAAAGCTTTGATGACGCAGCCCTTGTGTGGGACTATCTTTTTTCGGGAATAAGAAGGAATGCTGATGGAAAGATAGAGAAAATCCCATACACGCTGGAGAGAAAAGGCGATGAGTTTGCCCTTGCCTTTGCAGAGAATGCTTCTATGGCGTGGATTTCAGGCGAAGTTGTAAACATGGAAAAGCCTGCATTTAAGTGGAAAAAGCTGAAATACCATGGCCTTGATGGCGGAGTAAAGGTGAGAGGCGAATACCTTATGGCGCCCCTTTCTATTCTTGCTAAGGCCTTTGGAGCAGAGCTTAGCTACGGAGATGATACTTTAAGCGCAGAGATTTCGTTTTCGCCGGATAGATTAGCAGGATCATGTAAACCTGCATGCAGAAAAATGCGCTTTTCGAAGGCAAGTATCGGATGCGTAGTGGACAATACCGTAAGGCAGATGTACTGCGAGGCTGTTCACAGAAACGGGGAGCTTTACGTATCTGCTGAATGGTTTGCAGGGGCTGCTTTCAACATGACAGTAAGTGAATGTGAAGGCGTCGTTTATATTACGGATCATTTCAGCCATCTGTCACTTTACATGGCAGATCTTATAAGAGACATCCTGGACGGCTGCGCTGTCCCGGATAACTACGACAGCATGGGGGATTTTTAATATGGAAAACGAGATTAAATTAAGAGCAGGTGTCCCTGATGATAAAAACAGAGATTATCTGCCTGAATCAATATATCATTCAAAAATTGTAGTAAACGAAAACGGAAACAATTCACAGCCATACCCCGAGAGACTTGAGGAGTTTCACGAGGAATTGGTTGAAAAAGGCAAGGAGGACGTATGGTTCGAGTACGCTCCCGAGTGTTATGACGGAAAAACCAAGGTTCCGCTTATCATCTCTCTTCACGGAGGCCTTATGACAGGCTGGGGACAGGCAATTTACTCAACCTGGACCATGGTGGCAGACAGAGATAACTGCATTGTTTTTTTCCCAAATGCTTCTTCAAGAAAAATGTGGCTTGTGGAATATTCTGCCAAGGATCTTGCAAATAAGGCTATAGCTGATGAGCCTGAGGAACTTCATGCAGAGGTTCCGCCTGAGGATCCAAATGATAATCATGATATGCAACTTGTTCTCCATCTAATCGAGAGAGCTAAGGAGAAATACAACATCGACGAAGGCAGAATTTTTATCCAGGGCATGAGCGCAGGAAACCTGATGTCATCCTATTTTTCCAGATATTTTGGTGACAGGATAACAGGCCTTGGAGAGTCTGCAGGGCCTACATTTGATCCGGCCCTTTTGTTTAATGAGGATGGGTCTCTTCATAATTTTTCCGGTCCTATGGCTGTATGGCAGACCAGACCTGAGAGAAACGGCGTTCCGGATTTCTGTGCATATACCGACCTGGAGCTATATCGCTATAACAGAGAGTACTGGCTTAAGGTCAACGGCTGCGATCCGGTACCGGAGATTTCAATTCTTGGAGAAGACAACTACGCATTTTATGAAGGAAAAGGAGCACCTTTTGTATATCTCGATGTTAAAAACAGAGATCACGGTCAGACCTTCGACGAAGCATTTTTGCAGTGGGATTTCCTGTTTTCCGGTATAAGAAGGAAGGAAAACGGCGAGATAGAGGATTTTGGCTCAAGAAATAAGAGAATGGGAGATAGCTTCAATATTGCTCTTTATGCAGGGTCAAATACCATTTTCTACAATAATGAGCTGGTGGATATTGATAAGCCCGTTCTTAGATGGAAGAAGTACAAGTATCACGGACAAAACGGCAAGGAACTGGTTCGCGGAGACTATATCATGGTACCTCTTTCGTTTCTGTCAAAGTGCGACGGAGCAAAGGTAAGTTATGACAAGGGCAATGAAACAGCTACCGTGCAGCTTTCAGACGGAAAAGTGCTTCAGTTTGCAATAGGAAGCATCGGCTGCGTAATAGATAACGACGTAAGACAGATGTACTGCGAAGCAATCCACAGAAACGATGAACTTTATATTCCTTTTGAGTGGTTTGCAAGGATGATAAAGGGCTGGACTGCATCTGAGTGCGATGAAGTGGTTTATGTAACGGATCATTATGCAGAGCTTTCAATAAATATGGCAGACCTTATAAAAGACCTCCTTTGCAGGGATTTTTGGTCTGATGTAGCAAAAAATGCCTGAATTTGTGACAGGTTAAATTTTTGGAAGTGTAAAGTAGATTATGAAAACTTTGAACCGTCATAAGGAATCCACCACAAGTGGTAACCCCTTATGACAAATTTGGGAAGGAAAATGAAATGGAAGAAGGAAAAGTAAGGATTATTCCCGGTGTTCCGGATGACGATAACAGGGAATATCTTCCGGAAAAGTGCAAAACAACGGATATTGTAGTCAATGAAAACGGAAATAACTCAATAGTTATGCCTAAGAGACTTCAGGAATTTCACGGGGTTATATGTGACGGACTTGAGGATGAGTGGTATGTTTATGTACCCGAGTCCTATGACGGTTCAAAGGCTGTGCCCCTGGTAATCGGCTGCCACGGCGGTCTTATGACAGGATGGGGACATGCTATTTATACCTCATGGTGCCTTGTGGCTGACAGAGAGGACTTTATTTGCTGCTTCCCCAACGCCCATTCAGACAGAATGTGGCCTGTTGAAGGCATAGCAGAGACCTTTGATTCCAAGGAAGCACCTGAACTGCCGGTAGTACTTCCGCCCAAGGATATCAAGGACAACCATGATAATAACATGCTTCTTGGTCTTATTAAAAAGATGCAGGAGGACTACAATATCGATAAGGGCCGCATTTTCATGCAGGGTATGAGCATGGGAAACCTTATGGCAGGCCAGTTCGCAAGATACTGTGGTGATATTCTGGCCGGCTGCGCGGGAAGCGGCGGGCCGGTAGAGCCCTTCGTAATCTTTAACAGAGACGGAAGTGTGAAAAATAAAGCCGGAGCCCTTACAATATGGCAGTCAAGACCTGAGAAAAACGGGCTTCCTCCGGGAAAGAACTACGACGAGTTCACAGTTACAAAACTCAACAGAATCTATTGGATGAAGATCAATGAATGTGAGGAACTTCCTGAGATTTCAATTCACGGCGAGGACAATTTCGCGTTCTTTAAGGGTAAAAAAGCAGATCTTGTGTACCTTGATATCAAGAACAGAGATCACGGTCAGACTCTTGATGAGGCATTTTTATACTGGGATTACCTCTTTGCAGGAGCAAGGAGACTTGAGGACGGCACTATAGAGAGCGGCGAATCCAGAATCCCCAGAAAGGGCGATGATTTTGCTATTGCTGCGGCTGAGGGAATGGACAAAGTCTGGTTTAAAAACAGTGTTGTTTCCATGAAAACCAAGGCAGTATGGTGGAAAAAGCTCAAATATCACGGATTGAACGGTGGAACAATTGCAAGAGGAGAGTACCTTTGCCTTCCTCTGTCATTTCTGGCAGAAGCTTTCGGAGCAAAATATACAACAATGGACGATGGTCACTCCTGCGAGCTTAGTCTTAAGGATGGCAGAACACTGCAGTTTGCAAGGGGAAGTATCCTCTGCCTCATAGATAATGATGCAAGGCAGATGTACTGCGAATGCCTAGAGAGAGACGGAGAACTTCTGGTTTCAGCTGAGTGGTTTGCGGGATATATTTTCAATATGCACGTTTCTATGGTAGATCACGTGGTTTACATCACGGATCATTTCATAGATCTGTCTGCACTTATGGCGGATCTTATCAGGGATATCCTCTCAGGAAACCCTAACCCTGATCCTGCAAGCTTTGAATGCGTAAGAAATCAGCCGGATAGCGTGAAGGACAGACGTTGAAAAAAATCCTGATCCATGCAGCACATTTTTTAAGGTAAAGCTGACATTTTTATATATAAAAAAATATTTTTAGAATTATAATAATTAAGATACTTGAATCGTATATCCAGGAGGACGATTATGAATTTTGATAAACTTACCGCATATATAGATGGCCTCGAGAAAGAATATGGAGTTCCTGCCTGCGACTGCATCGTGACAAAGGATCACGAGGTAGTTTACAGACACATGGCAGGTCATTCTGATCTTGAGAAGACTCAGCCTATTACAGAGAACGCACTTTACAGGCTTTTCTCTGCAACAAAGGTTATTACAATGACTGCTGTATTGCAGCTTATTGAGAGAGGTGAGCTTGGTCTCTACGATCAGCTTACAGATTATATCCCAGAATTTGGCAGACTCAGAGTAGCAGATGAATTTAAGTTTGAATTCCCGCTTCACTGGCCTACAAACGACGATCCCTGCCATCTTGCTCATAATTCAATTCGCATAATTGACCTTATGACTATGACTGCAGGAATGAACTACGATACTTTTGCTCCTGAGCTTATGGCTATCAAGGAAAAATCCAACGACGAAGCTACAACTATTGAAGTTGTAAAAGAGATGGCAAAGATGCCTCTTCTCTACGACCCGGGTACCAGCTGGGGCTATAGTCTTGCTCACGATGTTTTGGCAGCGGTTATCGAAGTTGTTACAGGCATGACTTTCGGAGAGTATCTTAAGAAGAACATCTTCGAGCCTATCGGTGTTTCAGATTTCTATTTCACCATAGATGAGGCAGTAAAGAAGCGCCTTCCTGCTATGTATGCCGGAGAGTTTGGAACAACAAATATAAAGCCAGATGACGGAGTTCAGGCTGATTCCTTCAAGATTACCAAGAACTACGAGAGCGGCGGAGCAGGACTTATTGCATCAGTTGCAGATTACAGTGTGTTCATCGATGCTCTTGCAAATAACGGTGTTGCTAAGAACGGAAACAGAATTCTCTCAGAGGATTCGATCAAAATGTTCATGACACCATACACAACAGGTGTTATGCAGGAACAGTTCGATCTTTCAGGCAAGGTAGGATATTCCTATGGCCTTGGCGTAAGAGTGCTTACAGACAATTCCAAGTCAAAGTCACCCCTTGGTGAATTTGGATGGGACGGAGCAGCAGGAGCTTATGTAATGGCTGATCCTATTAATAAAGTAAGTATCTTCTATGCGCAGCATATTATGGGATTTCCGGTTGTATACTCAGAAATCCATCCCAAGCTTCGCGATCTTGTTTATGAAGGACTTGAAGCTTAATTTAGAAACCCTTTAATGCTATTATAGTTTTACTGAAACTCCCCACCTCTTTATGCGGAGGTGGGGAGTTTTCAAAAAGTAGGGTTTTTATGAAAGCATTTCGCGAGGATTTGTAGCTCGAAAAGAGGATTATTGCTAAAGTAATCTGCTCGTGTGCTAAAATTTTGCCCGCGAAAGGTTTCTTTTACAAACAGCCGTATGCTGCTGCGCGCATGCGCAGGTGGTGATACAGCTCGAGGTTTGGCTGAAGGTTATGCATGTAAACGATAGAGATTCCACGTGAAGGATCTGCTTCAGCCCAGGTTCCTGAACCGCCGGTCCAGCCGAAGGCTCCCAGTGCGCCGTTGTGGGCACCTGCATACTGATCCATAAGGGTTCTCATGCCATAGCCGTAACCGTAGCCTGCAAGATAGTCATTGGAAAAATCCTTCTCAATCTGAGTCGGTGTCAGCGTATTTGTTCTTATGAGATCGATAGTGGCTCTTCCCATTATCTGCTCATTCTTGTATTTTCCGCCATTAGCAAGCATCTGCATGAGGTGAGAGTAATCGTTGCAGTTGGTAATTACTCTTGCAAAACCGGACACTGTACCGAGTTTTCCGACAGATTTTACGGAGATTTCGTCGTTTGGAATGTATAACGCGTCATTGTCAGAGAGTTTTTTTCCGGGTTTTAAGTAATAATTCTGTACTAGTCTCTCTTCCATGTCATCTATAAGGAAGTTTGCAGAAGTGTTCATTTCCAGAGGATCAAAGAGCATTTCTTTTATGACAACTTCAGCAGGTTTTCCGCATATTGCCTCTAAAAGTCCGGCAGTCAGCTCACTTGAAAAACCATATAAATGGTGGCTCCCGGGCTCAAAAGCAAGAGGAATCTCAGCCATTTTTTCAATCTGCTCTCTAAGAGTGTAGTGGGGACGCGCCTCCAGTTCCTTCATGGCTCTTGCCATGGCAGTTGATGTAGGATGCTGGGTTGGTGCATCTGCTCCAAGAAGCATGTGATAGGGCAGGCCCACTGTCATGTTGAAGATATTCTTGATGGTTATGGGATTTTGCGTAGGTACGACGCGATAGCCTCCATCTGCACATCGAATGGCTTTCTTTGAGTTTTTCCATTCAGGGAAATACTCGTAGAGAGGATCACTCATAAGAAATTTTCCCTGCTCGTAGAGCATCATGGCAGTTGTGTACATGGCAACCTTGGTAAGCGATGCCTGGCGGAAAAGATGTCTGGAATTAAGCTTTACATTGTTTTCCTTATCTGCCCAGCCAAAGTAGTTTTCATAAAGGGTTTCGCCCTTTTGACAGATCTGAATACCGCATCCCGGCAGGCCATCCTCTACATATTTTTCAAGAAGTCTTTCCAAATTTTTGAAATTACTCATTGTGCTCCTCCCCGATTATTTAATAAGCCCGTATGAAACAGCGCGTACTCTGTGATGAGTGTATAGCTCGTCATCAGGCATGAGATTATGCATGTATGTGATAGATACCCTGTCCTCTGGATCTGCCTCACACCATGTGCCAAATCCGCCTGTCCATCCAAAGGAACCAAGGGCGCCGCTGTGGTCGCCTGCTGCTTTGTCGATAAGAGTTCTCACACCATAGCCGTAGCCATAGCCCTTTTCATAGGTGTTTGTGTAGTCAAGGAGCTGCTTTTCACTCAGGCCGTTGGCTCTCATCATGTTGATGGTAGTGGAAGATAATAATCTCTTTCCCTTATACGCGCCGCCTTCAGAGAGCATCTGCATGAGATGGCTGAAGTCTTCTACGGTTGAGTATAATCTTGCCCAGCCCTGCTCGTGCTCAGCTCCGGGGATGTGCTTGTCATCAAAGAAAGAATTCTTAAATGGCACAGGTCCGTTTTCTGATTGGAGATAAAGTGTCACAAGGCGCTTTTCATGATCGCCCTCAAATCTTGATCTGGTATCGCCCATTTCAAGGGGATCAAAAATGAACTGCTTAAATACTTCATCTACAGGCATATCGGTGATTGCCTCGATGAGAGCGCAGGCAAGTTCACTTGAAAAACCGTAGATCCATTTTTCTCCGGGTTCACAGGCAAGAACCGCTTCAGACATAGCTTTTACGTGCTCTCTGTTGGTGTAATGTCCCTTTTCAATAAGGGGCTTCATGCAGTTTTGCATGGATGTAAGCACCGGATTATCAGTAACTTCCTGGGTGTTGCAGTAAGGAAGACCGCATTTCATGGAGCATACGTCTCTGACGGTTATTGGCTTTTTAGCATCCACGATATGAACATATCCGTTCTCATCGTGGTCGAATTTTTTCATGTTTTTCCACTCAGGAAGCCAGTCTGAGATAGGGTCTGTCATAAGGAATTTGCCCTGCTCATAAAGCATCATCATAGTGGTATAAAGCGGAATTTTAGACATTGAAGCTAATCGGAAGATAGAAGAGGATGTGACAGGTGTTTTCTCTTCAATATCGGAATATCCGTGATATCCTTCATAGAGCACTTCACCGTTTTGCACGACTTTGAGTCCGCATCCGGGAATTCCCCTATCTAAAAAACTATCAAGTAGTCGATCGACATTGGCAATATTAGACATACCGCGCCCTCCCCAAAACTACACTAGTACATCGTTACTTAAATAACTGGACCAAATTCTTGTCTGCTTACTCGATAGCACAGTTCCAAAAGCCTCGACATAGCCCGCTATGCCTGCGTTTTTGAAACTGCACTCTCGGGCAAGCATACTTCGAATTAGGCCA
>JAILPB010000121.1 GCA_024690485.1 Butyrivibrio sp.
AGTTACCAGATTATCGAGGCTTATGTATGGAGAGGGGTATGAAATTCTTAGTCTTACAAAGAGTAAGGAAAAGCCTCTTATGTCTACGGATGTGGCACTTATCATGGATCTGCAGCTAAAAAGAGGGCTTGCCCATAGCGAGATAATTAAGATGCTAAGCGAGCAGGACTTCGTAAATTACATAGAAGAAATCTGATGGGGAAGGTTTTTCCTTATCAGATAAGAAAAAATAAAAGCCGCTTCTGAGGATTATCCTTCAAAAGCGGCTTATCTTTTGCCTAAAAACTAATTATCTTTCTTTTCCGTAGAAGAAGAGTCCAAGCATTCCGGGGCCTACATGGGCGCCTGAGAATGGCTCGTGCTGAGCTACGGTGATAGGAGTATCCGGAGAAATCTCGTGAATGTAATCTCTAAGAGCTTTGGCATCCTCAAGGCAGTCACCGTGGGATATGCATACATGCTGACCGGGTACGTCCATTACCTTTTCCTTATACTTACTTACAAGGGCGCTGATTGCTTGTTTTCGCCCTCTTACCTTTGAACAGGATACGATGTGTCCGGTGCTGTCTCCGAAAAGTATAGGCTTAATGCTAAGCACTGTACCGATGGTAGAAGCAACTCCGCTTACACGACCTGTTCTTCTTAGAAATTCAAGATCATCGACGGTGAAGTACTGGCAAATATGCGGTACATCACTATCAAGTCTTGTAGCAGCTTCCTTGACATCGACTCCGTTTTTGGCAAGAGAGGAAGCTCTTATTGCAAGAATTCCGTTACCAAAGCCGCAGCCGTAGGAATCAACTATATGAATAAAGCGGTCCGGGAACTCCTGCATAAGCTCCTCAGCTGCAAGCCTTGCAGCGTTGTAGGTTCCGCTTATTCCTGAACTCATGGAAATATAGATGATGTCGTTACCCTGTTCAAGCTCGGGTCTGAAGTGCTCCTCAAAAAGGTTGGTATTAAGGAGAGATGTTTTTGCCACCTTGCCGTTTCGAAGGCCCTCGTAAAATGTATGGCCATCGAAGTGATCAACATCTCCAAGATACTTCTGCGGTACATCATCCAGCAGATAATCGGTGGGGATGAGCTTTATTCCATCAAGAAGTTCCTTTGGAAGATTAGCGCATCCGTCTACAAATACAACAAAACTATAACTCATAAAAAACCCCATAAACAATTGATTAAATTTATTTCTGTATTACTCATTATAATAAATCCAGTCTAGTGTATCAATTGTATAACGGGAACTTATGACTTTTCCAGTCCTTTGTTCCTCTAAGTCGTAGGCATAAGCACACTGTTCCCTCCAATAAACTCTTTTCTTCCCCAAATGATTAGTTGGTTTTTATAGCTTTTATTTTACTCCATTTTGAGTAGATTGTCTTTGTTCCTTCTTTTCTATAACTGCGAATGCGAACGTAGTACATTTTGTGAGACTTAAGCTTCTTGATTTTTAATGAGTTCTGGTTATATGTGCTTACAATCTCGGTGGTTACGTTCTTCTTAAATCTCTTATTGGTACTGTACTGAATTTCATAGCCTGTGGTGTCGGCAGATTTCTTTTTCCATTTAACCTTGATGGATTTTTTGCCGGCTGTGAGCTTTGTTATCTTGGGACCTTTATTTCCTTTATCTATAGTAAAATCATCAGATGGGTTAGGGTCATCAGGCAGCTCTGTAAGATTAGAAGCGTAAAGCTGATTTAAGCTTGATGTGTTGTACTTGTTGTAGTCATCCTTTGGGACAGTGTGTCCCCAGTGGGTCTTAAAGGATGTTGTGCATGTAAGACCGCGGGATGAGTAGAGCTGTGATATTGTGTACTGACCTGTAGAATCCTTGGTGTCGATGCCGTTTGTGGCAGTAAGTTTTCCTGCAGCAGCTGCATCCACCTTGAAATCAAAGGCACATGCATAGTGAACATAATCTTCTTTATTAAGAGGTGCTGTCTTTCCCCAGAAGTGAAGTACGTTGCCCTTCATTTCTTTGGAAGTAAGCTCGATCTTTGCACCTTCACTTGTGTAGGTTATTTTTTCACACTTATGGGATTTGTTTTTCTGCCATGGAAGCTCATAGACGAAAATTCCGCGGGGATAGGGCTGATTGTCGATGCAGACCCATTTCTTCTTTGACTTTGAATAAGCAAATAGCTTGATTTTTCCAAGATAAACAGTGAACTTTTCAGGAAGCTCCTTGCCTGTTGTGGTGTAGAGCGCACCCATGGAAAGGAGACGCTGTGACTTTGGTGAAGATGTGTTACCAATGACTTTTCCGTAGTTGCGCCATGCTTTTATCATGTAGTCGCTTTGGGATTCTGAAGGCTGAGTCATGGAATCGTAGACGGGATCGCTACTTGCGGATACGCTTTCAGAATACAGTGACAGAGTCAGGATTACTGACAAGAGTAGAGCGAAGGCTCTGGTTACAAAACTTTTTCTCAAATGATTTTCCTCCTAATTCAAGCAATAATTACTAGTAAAATGGCGGATTCGCCGAATAAGAGTATATCATATGAAGCATATA
>JAILPB010000021.1 GCA_024690485.1 Butyrivibrio sp.
GTTAAGGAAGCTATTGAGAGCATAAAAGAGTCAGGAATTTCCAAGGTTGTCATGCTTACAGGCGACAGAAAAGAAGCTGCTGATGCAGTTGCAAAGGAAATTGGAATCGATAATGTGTACTCAGAGCTTTTGCCTGCTGACAAGGTTGAAAAGGTAGAGGAACTTCTAAATGGCACTTCTATGGGAAAGGTTGCATTTGCCGGAGATGGTATAAATGATGCTCCTGTTCTGATGCGTGCAGATGTCGGAATCGCCATGGGAAGCCTTGGATCGGATGCGGCTATCGAGGCGGCTGATATCGTCCTTATGGATGACAATATCAAGGGTATTGCCAGTGTAATGAAGATTGCCAAAAAGACTGTCCGCATTGTAAAGCAAAACATCTTTTTCGCCCTTGCAGTAAAACTAATCATACTTGTTATGGGTGCTCTGGGACTTGCTTCCATGTGGCTTGCAGTTTTTGGAGATGTAGGCGTTGCTGTAATTGCTATTTTGAATTCCATGAGAACCCTTAATGAGGGAAAGAAGGATTAAATGGCAAAATCCGAAATGGAACTTATTCAGCTGCTTCTTAAGCTGATAGGACACAAGACGGGCGATGATATCAGTAAATTAGAATTTTATCCTCAGAAGGTGAGCTTTCCCGAAAGTACTGAAGGAGAAAGCCGCCTTCCAAGATCTACACCTGAGCAAATGGGTGTGGACAGTATGTTTTTATATGAACTTTTTTCAAACCTTTTTGAGCAGAACAATTGCCATATGCATAAGGTAATGGCTGTAAGAAAAGGGCATGTTATAGGAGAGTGTGCCTTTTATCCCTTTGATATGGATACCTGGCACATTACTCATTCCATGTGCAAATCTGTAACAGGAATGGCCATCGGATTTTTGGTCTCTGAGGGAAAACTTTCGGTAAATGACAAAATATCCGATATCTTTGGCTCATCCAAATCACCACTAAAAATATTGTTTTCAAATAATATGACTGTAGAGCATCTGCTTACTATGACTAGCTCTTCTCCTTTTAATGAAGCCGGAACCATAACCGGAAATGACTGGAAGAAGCTTTTTCTTGATGCCCAGCCAAAGGGAACTCCGGGAGCTGAATTTGAGTATAACTCAATGAATTCATATATGCTCTCTGCAATAGTGACTGAGATAACAGGGGAGAACATGCTTGATTACCTAAGGCCCAGGCTTTTTGACCCCCTTGGGATAAAGAGAGTTTATTGGGAAAACTGCCCTCAGAAGATCGCCAAGGGCGGATGGGGCATGTACCTTAGGATGGAAGATATGGCAAAGCTTGGACAGCTGTATCTTAACCTCGGTGAATATAACGGAAAGCAGATTCTTCCAAAGGAATGGGTTAAAGAGTCAACAAGAGCTCACATAGAAACAGGTCAGGATGCATCTCCGGGTTACGGATATCAGATGTGGACCAACTCCGCAAGAGAGGGGGCCTATACCTTTAACGGAATGCTTGGGCAGAACGTGTATGTATTTCCTGATGTAGATATGATGATCATTACAAATGCCGCAAATGAAGACCTTTTCCAGGAAGGAAATATGTCCAAGATCATTCATTCTCACATGTCAAAGATTGAGACTCATGATGAACCTATCCCTGAGGGAGAAGATGTAATTAAAAACCAGAAGCGCCTTTGGGCTTTCATAAAATATGCAGAAGGCGACTTAGACGCAATAAACACAGTACCATCAGGTGGCTGGGGACTTAGGAAAAACAGGATGAGCGTTGGAAAATCCAGAACACGAACTGTTACAAGCCCAATCAGGAAAGAGAAATCACTTTATGATGCCTATAACTGTAATGGTGCAATGAATCCGCAGCTTCGCCGTATTTTGATGAAAAATTTAAATGGCGTAAGTTACGATATGGACGATCAGGGAGTTGGCATTATGCCTCTTCTAATGCAGATAATGCACAATAATTACACGGATGGAATAAGGAATATAGGCTTTAAATATGATGACAGATCAGGCGCCTTTTATCTTGTAATAAAGGAAGGCGAAAAACAACATGAGATAAAATGCGGATTCGATAAGAGCCGTGCAATCACTGACCTGGATGAGCATGGTGAGATAAATAGAGTGGCCACCGTTTCCGAGTTTTCAACGGATGAATATGGACGAGCAGTTCTTAGGAATGAGTTCTACTTCCTTGAGGATTCAACCACCAGAGTAATGAATATTTACTTTGGAAAAAGAGAACCCTTAGAGCATGCTGGCGGTTTTAATGCAGGAGATTTTGCTCCGCCTGTTAATATCGGCGTAAGATTTGATGAAGTTCCGGGATCCGGAATGCTATTTGGAGTCCTTGATATGTACGGAACAGGAGCTGAATTTAAGGGAATTAACGGCATAGTTTACAATAAGCTTAACGATTTTGGAGCCATGGACGCTCTGTATCTTGCAATCAAAGATACTGTAAGACCTAAGCTTCACGGTAGTATTCATTTTGAAAATAATGATGCTCCCGGTGTGGGAAAATCCACCGATTTAGGGTATGATATTCATAATGATGAAAATGATGTAATAACGGAGGAATACTAAATGTCAGAAAATCAGGTTTATGAAAAAGTAATGAACTGCGTAAATACAATAAGGTTAAAGACCGATTTTAAGCCAAGGGTAGCTATTACACTTGGTTCCGGTCTTGGAGACTATGCAGATCAGATAGAGATAAAGTGCGAGGTACCTTACTCAGAGATCCCGGGATTTCCGGTTTCAACAGTTCCGGGACATGACGGAAGATTTATTTTCGGATATGTGGGAGATGTACCGGTAGTGTGTATGAAAGGAAGAGTTCACTACTATGAAGGTTATGACATCAGTGATGTAGTACTTCCTGCAAGAGTTATGAAAATGCTTGGAGCAGAGATTTTGTTCCTTACAAATGCTGCCGGTGGTATCAATTACAACTTTGCTGCAGGCGATCTTATGCTCATCAATGATCATATCTCAGTATTTGCACCTAATCCTCTTATCGGACCCAATATCACAGAGTTTGGTGAGAGATTTACAGATATGACTACTGTATACAACAAGGACCTTAGAAAGATCATCAAGGAAACAGCCCTTGAGAACAAGATTCCATTAAAGGAAGGCGTATACTGCCAGCTTACAGGACCATCCTTTGAGTCACCTGCTGAGATCAAGATGCTCAGAACACTGGGCGTTGACGCAGTTGGTATGAGTACTGTAGTTGAAGCTATCGTAGCTAATCACATGGGAATGAAGATCTGTGGTATTTCATGCATCAGTAATCTTGCAGCAGGAATGCAGGCTGAACCCCTTTCACACGAGGATGTACAGAAGGCAGCCGATACTACAGGACCTATGTTTAAGAAGCTTGTTACAGAGTGTATTAAAAAGTTTTGATAGAAAACCAGATAAAAGAATAATACTCGGGGGAATGCTATGAGAATAAGGTTTTTTAATGCAAAAATCCTTTCCATGAAGGAAGGATGCGACATCTTTGAGGGGGAACTTTGGACAAGTAATGACAAGATAATCTATTGCGACAAGACAGATAAGATTGAGGATTATTATAGGGATAATCCTGAATCTATGCTGGTTTTTGATAGAGAGATCGACTGCCACGGTAATCTTCTTATGCCCGGATTTAAGAATGCCCATACTCATTCTGCCATGACACTTCTTCGCTCAAGAGCAGATGATATGCCGCTTTCTGATTGGTTGAACAAGCAGATTTTCCCGGTTGAAGCAAAGCTATCTGCAGAGGATATTTATTATCTTACACAGCTTGCTATTTTAGAATATCTTGACGGCGGTGTTACATCCATTTTCGATATGTATTTAACACCTATGTCTATTGCTGATGCATGCAGAGATGCCGGTATGAGATGCGTTCAGGTTGGCGCTGTAAATAATTTCAGTCAGTCTGTAGAACTTGTGGAAGAGTGCTACAACACTCTTAATCACAGAGATAAGTTTAATTCTTATATTCTTGGCTTCCATGCAGAATATACATGCTCTAAGGAGCTTTTGGAAAGCGTGGCAGGTCTTGCTAATAAGTACAAGGCTCCTGTATTTACCCATATTTCTGAGACGGCAGGAGAAGTTGCAGGCTGCAGAGAACGCTATGGAATGAGCCCTGTGGAATTCCTTGACAGCCTTGGAATGTTTAACTATGGCGGCGGAGGATATCACCTTGTTCACACTGATGAGAAGGACTGGGATATCCTTAAAAAGCGTGGCATGTATGTTGTTACAAACCCCGGCTCTAACACTAAGCTTGCAAGCGGTATAGCTCCCATAAATGAGTACTTAAAGAGAGATATCCCTGTAGCTATAGGAACCGACGGACCTGCAAGCAACAACTGCCTCAATATGTTCAGGGAGATGTTCCTTGTGACAGGCCTTGCAAAGCTACGCGAAAATGATGCAGCAAGCGTTGATGCTACAGAAGTTCTTAAGATGGCTACAGTTAATGGCGCAAGGGCTATGGGACTTAATGACTGCGACGTCCTTGAAGAAGGAAAACAGGCAGATCTTATTCTTATTGATTTAGGTCAGCCTAATATGCAGCCCATTAATAATATTCAGAAAAACCTTGTTTATAGCGGAAGCAATTCTAACGTAAAGCTTACTATGATCGCAGGTGAGATCCGATATGAGGATGGAAAATACAATATCGGAATAAGCCCTGAGGAACTTTTTGCAAAGGCTAATGAAATAAAGGCTCGCATAGATAAGGAGTTATAATTTCTTTTACATGAATATCATAATTACGTTGTGCGTATTTGCAGTCATTATTTTTATTGTATTTCTTCTTGGACTTCGCAATGAAAAAAATGAGGAGCGCACATTTAAAAACACCATAATAAGCGAGTATTCAAAGGCTCCTGCCGATAGACTAAAGTCTAACAGGCGGGGGCTTTTAGGGTACTTTAATAAGCATAAAAAGGACTACTATGTAGACGACATCACCTGGAACGATCTGTCCATGGATGATATTTTCGACAGGATAAATTACTGCGAATCCTCATCCGGTGAGGAGTATCTGTATTATCTTATAAGAAATCCCAAAATAAGCTCAAAGTCTCTATCTGAACTTGAGGACTTTGAGCGAAAGGTAAAAGCCTTTGAAGAAAACGAAGACTTAAGGCTTACATACAAAAGGCTTTTTAATAAAATCGGCAAGAATCTTAAGTATTCTATCTATGAGTATCTTGAATTTCTTGATAAATGCCAGGCAAAAAGCAATGCAGGGCATTTTGCTGCGCTAGTAATTATGGTAGCGGCAATCCTTTCAATGATTTTTGTTAATTTCAATATCGGATTCCTTGTTTTTATACTTATCATCGCTTTTAACGTGGTCAGTTATTTCAAGGAAAAAGCCAAGATAGACCCATATCTTGCGACTTTTTCTTATGTATGCAGACTTGAGAAAAATGCGCTGGTAATAGCTGATGAGAGTAGTGAATTCTTTTCTTTAGAAAAAGAGAGCCTAAAGAAATCATCAGGTAACTTAAATAAATTCGTTAAGGGTTCATGGATTCTTATGTCTCCCTCACGAATGAGCGGAAGCGGAAATCCCATTGATATTCTTATGGACTACGTAAGAATGGTAACGCATGCTGACCTTATTAAATTTAACAGCATGATTGACGCATTAAAGGAAAATATAGGTAGCGTTGATGAGCTTATTACCGTTATGGGATCTATTGATGCTGCTCTTTCCATTGCATATTTCAGGGCATCTCTTCAAAATGGTTACTGCAAGCCAGATCTTACAGATAATGATGATAAATTCTCTGTATCAGGAGCATATCATCCCCTTATTGAGGCGCCTGTTCCAAACAACATAGAGACCAAAAGAGGCGTGCTTATTACAGGTTCAAATGCATCAGGTAAGTCAACGTTCCTTAAGACGATTGCCATAAATGCTATATTTGCACAGTCTATATATACGAGCCTTAGCGAAAGCTACAGATCTCATATGTATCGCATCTACTCATCCATGGCCCTTAGAGACGATTTAAATTACGGTGACAGTTACTATATGGTTGAGATAAAGTCTCTTAAGAGAATCCTTGATGCAGGGGATGAGAAGGATAATGCTCCTGTTTTGTGCTTTATCGATGAGGTCCTTAGGGGAACTAACACAACAGAGAGAATAGCTGCTTCTGCCAAGGTTTTAGAGCACTTTGCAAGTTCTGATGTTTGCTGCTTTGCTGCAACTCATGACTTAGAGCTTTCTAAGGTTCTTGATAAAAACTATGACATATATCACTTTGAAGGCGTAATGGAAAATGATGACGTTGTCTTTGATTATAAGATCAAGGAAGGTGGCGCCGGGGCAAGAAATGCCATAAAGCTTTTAAAGACTATAGGCTATGATGAGAGCATAGTCGAAGAAGCTGAAAAAATGGCAGTGAAATTTGACGAAACAGGAGAGTGGACTTTATGAAGGTAATGCTGTTTTCAGATGGATCCGCAAGGGGTAACCCGGAGGGACCGGGCGGCTTTGGCACAGTACTTCAGGTTATAGATTCAAAGGGAGAGCTTCATGAAAAGGAGCTTTCTGCCGGTTACGATAAAACCACCAATAACAGAATGGAACTTATGGGCGTGATCAGAGGCCTTGAGGAGTTAAACAGACCCTGCCAGGTGGAGGTCGTGTCGGATTCTAAGTATGTCATAAGTGCTTTCAATGAAAAATGGATCGACAGCTGGATCAAGAAGGGCTGGAAAAAATCAGACGGAAAGCCCGTTAAGAATGTTGAACTCTGGAAGAGACTTCTTGAGGCTGCAGGGGTTCATGATATAACCTGGACCTGGGTTAAGGGCCATGACGGTCACCCGGAAAATGAAAGATGTGATATTCTTGCCACAACTGCAGCCGATGGACCTTCAGATGAGCTTTTGCATGATGACGGCGGAGACTTAAGATAACTTTTTTGATTAAAATGAGCAATTATTGCAAATGATAGCAAGTATTTACGATTGAAAAAATATCTGTATGTGGTATCGTTTTTTATGGTTTAGAAAATAAAAGTATGCATGGGGAGTCCATAGCGGAACGGAGGTATTATGAAATTCTTTCTTGATACAGCTAACGTAGATGATATCAGAAAAGCAAATGACATGGGTGTTATTTGTGGTGTTACAACAAACCCTTCACTTATTGCGAAGGAAGGCAGAGATTTCAAGCAGGTTGTTGCAGAGATCGCATCAATCGTTGATGGTCCTATAAGTGGTGAAGTTAAGGCTACTACAGTTGATGCTGAGGGTATGATCGCTGAAGGCCGTGAGATCGCCAAGATCCATAAGAACATGGTTGTTAAGATTCCTATGACTGAGGAAGGTCTTAAGGCTTGCCACACACTTTCAAAGGAAGGCATCAAGATCAATATGACTCTGATCTTCACAGCTAACCAGGCACTTCTTGCTGCAAGAGCAGGTGCTGCATTCGTTAGTCCTTTCCTTGGAAGACTTGATGATATCAGCACAAGAGGTACTGATCTTATTGCTGAGGTTGCTCAGATCTTTGATGTACATGGCATCGATACAGAGATCATCGCTGCATCAGTTCGTCATCCTATGCACGTAACTGACTGCGCACTTGCAGGTGCTCACATCGCAACTGTTCCTTACGGCGTAATCTCACAGATGGTTAACCATCCTCTTACAACTGCCGGAATCGACAAGTTCCAGAAGGATTACAAGGCTGTATTTGGTGAGTAATTAGTAAGATTTATGACACAAGTCAATTTAGCCCCGGATTTACATAATCTGTAGATCCGGGGTTTATTATTTATCTGATCAGGATAAAAAATTAATAGAATTTTACAAAGGATTAATAGTTTTACCTACGCTATTTTGATAACATTTATTTATAGTATTTTGGTATTTTGGGTAGTTTTTTTGCCTGTAAACCCTTAGTTTAAAGAGTCATTTAAGGTTTGATACATGGGAAGAACAGCAAAAAAAGAAGGCCTTGAGAACTATTATCCCAAGGAATCATTTTTAAAGAAAATGAATAAAAAAGCGGAAAGTCACGAGCTTACTGCTTCTTTTTGCTGTGTATATTTCTATATTACGGGCTTTAGAGCGTACTATATGAGCCATGGCTTCGATAATGGCTACAGCGTTCTGGTAAAAACCGCACGGCTCATTGATGAAAACAAGGGAGATGGCGATATCTGTCATATCATTGATAATGAATTTGCCATTATTGCCGGCAAGGATGATATCACCAACGTGATAGATACGATCCAGAAGGCCTTTGATGAAGAGTTTGTACATACAAACTTAAAGCTCATTGCAGGTATTTACTATTTTGATGAGAATGCAGACAGCCTTCATCAGGCCATACTGTATGCAAGGACAGCTTGTTTCCAGGGAGAGAATTCTCAGGCAACAGTGTATGTCTATGATAAAATTCATATTGATGAAACTACAGAGAAACGAAACTATGTAGTTGCAAGGCTCGATAAAGCCATTGAAGAAGGCGATATTTTAGTCTACTATCAGCCTATTTTCCACACATTATCAGGAAGAATATGCGGGTTTGAAGCCCTTGCCAGATGGCATGATGAAAAATACGGAATGATCATGCCAAAGGACTTTGTCTATGCCCTTGAGAGAGCAAGGAAGATCCACCTATTAGATATTCATGTAATAAAGCAGGTTTGCAGAGATCTTCAGTCTGTGACTAAAAGTGAGAATGTACCGCCTGTTCCGATTTCTGTAAATCTCACAAGGATGGATTTTGCCCTTACAGATATGCTACAGGTCATTGAAAGGGAGCTTAAGAATGCTCTTATTCCAAGAGCCCTTCTCCAGATAGAGATAAGTGAATCCGAGATAGACATGGACAGAGAGGGCATAAAGAAGGAGCTTATCAGATTCCATGAGCATGGATTCAGGATAGTATTTGATGATTTTGGAAGTCAGTACTCGTCACTTCAGATATTAAACGAGCTTCCCTTTGATGCAATAAAGATAAACAGCAGTTTCCTGTCAGGATATGATAATAGCTCCAAGTCTAAGATCATGATGAAGAATGTCCTCAACATGGCAAAAGAACTTGGAATAAATACTATGATGGGATCTGTTGAGGATCAGGAAACTCTTGATTTCTTAAAGCGGGCAGGCTGCGAAAAAACACAGGGCCATTTGTACAGCGAAGCAGCGCCCTTTGGTCAGGTTGTAAATCCTGCATATGCGCCTGAAAACATTATAGAGAGAGCTTATTACGACTCTATCGCAAATATAAATACATTGTCTCAGAATCCACTGGATATAGGAGGATTGTACCTCGAGGATGAGGATACATATCTAAACCAGATGCCTCTTGCACTTATTGATTATTGCAAGGGAAAGTTTAATTTCCTTATGGTAAGCGACAGCTTTGGTAAGATGTTTGAGCCGCTGTTCCATAATGAAGTAGCCAGCGTATCTGAAGTTTTTAATTCCGAGAAGGGCATTTTTGCCAAGCAGATAAGGGCCCTGGCTGAAGTATGCGTTGATGATGATGTTCATCCCATGGAGTTTGTCACCAGCGAAGGCTTCCACAGGATTGTTCTTAAGAGAATTGCCACAGATATGGATCATGGTAAGGTCGCATTTATTGCAACAGCAGAGACTATTACCGAAAATGATCCCGGAAAGAGAGCAGTAAAGCTTAATTCAGCTCTTAGATTCCTGTATATGCTGTATAACAGGGTTGATCTTGTTATGGTTGAAAAGAACAGCTATGAGACTGTCTTTGAAAACCATACAAAATATGCTGTTCGAATGAAAAAAGGCAGCTTTTCAAATGCTATAGAGGATTTTGCAAAGGAAGCTATCTATAACGAAGACAGAGAAAAATTTATAAACTTCTACAGTCTGGAAACTCTGGAAGAGAGACTTCGTGAGTACAACGTAGATCACCTTACAGACTACTTTAGAACAAAGGATACAAAGGGCAAGTACGACTGGCTGATGTATATGATAATTCCTATCGTATCTGAAGGCAGTAAGATGTTCCTTTTGTGCTCACGTGGAATAGACTCAGAGAGAATGAGAAAGCTTCCGGAGATATCTCAGAGCGGCTCAGTTTATTATGATATGCCAAGTGATCCTGCATTCCTCCTTCTTGCAAGTGATGCGTTTACGGATACTTTAGGCTATGGTTCATTTGAGCAGTTCATCAGGAATTCCTTCTACCTTGAGGCATCACTTTCTGATAACAAGACAGTTTATATGCATCTTGGTCAGAGCGGCCTTATCAGTGATTTTGGTGAGACGGGAAATATTGAACTTCCCTTTGATGAAGTTACGAAATCCATGGTCTTTTCTCAGGTTATCGAGGATGACAGAGAGAAGATGTATGAGTTTTACAATAGAGAAAGACTTCTTGCAGAGTATGAAAATGGAAAGCTATCCGGAAACACAGTATATCTTCAGAGAACCGGTTCTAATGTTGAGCCAAGATATCAGATAGCCTGTTATCAGATAAGAAAAGCAAGGGATAATGACAGTATTAAGATATACATCCTGACCTATGATGTAGATGAGTTTAAGAGAACAAATGAAAAGATCAAGAGACTTGCAGAGAGAGATAACCTGACAGGTCTTTATAACAGAGCAACCATCGGTAATTTCGTAGATAGTCTTATGTCAAACGAAGATACCGTAAACTTTGCTGTTGTGCTTCTTGATCTTGATTACTTCAAGCATATAAATGACAGATTCGGTCATGACTGCGGCGATGCTGTTTTGAAGGATGCTGCAAATAAGCTTAGAACTTGTATGGGTGACCATTCAATTCCGGCAAGAATAGGCGGAGATGAGTTCCTTACCATAATTGTTGATCAGGGACGTGAGGAGATAGAGGCTATACTATCCAAATTCTCTGCTATGGAGAAGAAGGTTGTTTATCACGATCAGGAAGTGGTCTATACCATGTCCATCGGTTATTCCATGTATCCAGATCATGGTAAGAAATATAAGCATCTTTACCAGAATGCAGACCTTGCCCTTTATCAGGTCAAGATGAATGGCAGAAACAGCTATGGCGGATATGTTGAAGGAATAGCTGTTGAAGAGAGGGCTGAACTTGGATTTAATCCTGCATCCATAAGCGAGGGAATTCCCGGAGGCTTCCTCGTATATAAGGCAGATAAGTCGGAGGAGATTCTTTTTGCAAATAAAAAGCTCCTTGAAATCTATGAATGTGAGAGCTTTGAGGAATTTATGGAGTTTACAAAGGGTTCCTTTAAGGGCTGCGTTCATGAGGGTGACTATAAGCTTATTGAAAAGATAATTGCCAAGGAAATAAAGCGGGATGACGGTTATGATTATGTTCAGTACAGGGCTATAACCAGGAATGGTACAGTAAAGGTTCTTGAAGATTATGGCAGACTTCTTCATTCAACTACTGAAGGTGACTTGTTTTATGTATTTTTACTGGATTATAATCAAAAGAGAAAGCTTTATAAATCAGTAGTAGACGACATACATAAACATTGGGAAGATGAATAGACGGGAGGTTTACTATGGCTGGTTCTTACAATATTTGTCTGGACATTGGCGGAACAAAGATTTTAGGCGCTATTTTTAATGAGAAAAAGGAAATAGTTTATCGCCTTAAGAGAAAGACTAAAGAGGCCGGAGATGACGCTCAGAATGTTGAGAAGGTAATTATAAGCGTCGTTGAAGATATGATAAAAGAGTCTGATATCAAGAAGAAGGAGATTAAGGCAATAGCTGCGGGAGCCCCCGGAGTTATTGATCAGGATGCGGGAATTATCCTGTTTTCACCTAATCTTCCCTGGGAAAATTATGACATAAAATCATCTATTGAGAAAAAGTTTGGAGTTCCTTTCTACATCGGTAACGACGTTAATGTAGGTGTTCTTGGTGAGTATAAATACGGTGTAGCCAAGGGCTATAAAAATGTTGTTGGTTTCTTTGTTGGAACAGGAATGGGCGGCGGACTTATTCTTGACGGCAAGCTTTTTACAGGAAATAAGCATAAGGCAGCTGAGTATGGGCATATGATTCTTGATCCTGAGGGACCTTTGTGCGGATGCGGACAGAGGGGGTGCCTCGAAGCATTTTCCAGTAAAAAGGGAATGAGTGCATATATCATTCAGCAGACTAACCGCGGAAGAAAGAACATGCTCTATGATACAATTGAAAACGGTGTATTTAAGAGTAAGAACTTAAAGAAGGCCATTGCTGCAGGAGACCCCGTAACAATGGAAGCCGTTGACAGAGCCTGCCATTATCTTGCGATTGCAACCGGTAACATGATCAATACCATAAGTCCTGATATGGTTGTTTACGGCGGCGGTGTTATGGAAGCTGTTGGCGACGTATTTATGGAGAAGATTCTCTCTGAAGTAGACAGATATTGCATGCCTTCCATCAGAAATACGGTTAAGCTTAAGAAGGCAGCCCTTGGGGATGATTCCAATATTTACGGCGCTCTTGCCATGATCGAAGATAAGTAAAACGAATTTTGTTGGGGAGTAATATAAAATGAAATCTTACAGTTCTCAGATTATGAGGCTTACGATACCAATCGTTCTTCAGAATCTGCTTAGCACTGCAGTGAACTCTGCCGATGTAATTATGCTTAATTATGTTGGGCAGAGTCATATTTCTGCGGTTTCGCTTGCAGCTAATTATGCAAGCGTTCTATTTATGGTGTTCTACGGACTTGGAACCGGTGTCACCATGCTTTGTTCCCAGTATTATGGAAAAGGTGATATGAGAGCGATCGACGTGGTTGAGGGAATTGCCCTTAGGTTTTCCCTTATTGTTGCCTGCATTTTTTCAGCAGCAGCCATGTTTGTGCCAAGGCTTATGATGAGAGCTTTTACTCCGGAAGCTGAGCTTATAAACATTGGTGCATCATACCTTAGAAACATAAGCGTTGCTTATCTTTGCTGGGCTTTAATTGAAATTTATCTTGCGACTCTTCGTAGTATCGGAAGGGTTACGATCTGTACTGCATTAAATACCTTTGCATTTAGCTTTAATATCCTTTTGAATGCGGTATTTATCTTTGGCTTATTCGGAGCACCAAAGCTGGGAGCTGCCGGTGTTGCCCTTGCTACATCTATTTCAAGAGTGACAGAGCTTATTTTGTGCATGATCGTTTCTGCAAAGAGTAAGGATGTTAAGCTTAAGCTCTCATATATGTTTATAAGAAATAAGTTTTTGTTCAAGGATTTCCTCAAGATGGCAATTCCTGCCATGCTTAACGATGTGTCCTGGGGCCTTGCTTTTTCCATGTATTCCGTGATCATGGGACAGTTCCTTGGAGCAGACGTTGTGGCGGCTTATTCCTTTACTTCCCTTGCAAGAAGCTTTGGAACGATCCTTTGCTTTGGCGTAGCAAGTGCAGGCGGAATCCTGCTTGGACAGATTATTGGTGAAAACAGGCTTGAGGATGCAGCAAAGGCAGCAAAGGTTTTGATGAGAATTACCGTGCTTTTTGGTGCAATAGGAGGTCTTATTATCCTTGCGCTTATTCCTGCATTTTTGCATTTTGCAAACCTTACCGACGCGGCAAGAGGCTATCTAAAGATAATGCTTTTTATAAATACCTATTATGTTATGGGAGCTGCGGTTAATACGACTCTTATTGCGGGAGTATTCAGGGCAGGTGGAGACAGCAGATGGGGCTTTATCTGCGACACAATAGATATGTGGTGCTATGCGGTTCCTCTTGGCTTTATAGCTGCTGCTGTACTTAAGCTCCCGCCAATGGTTGTTTATTTCCTTCTTTGCACCGATGAATTTGTAAAATGGCCCTGGGTTATCGGGCATTACAGAAGTAAGAAGTGGCTTAAGAATATAACCAGGGATAATTTATTTGTGACATAATCTGCAGCATGATTGTTTTAGCAGGAAACACATGATAAGGAGGGGTATTATGTGGTTTTATGAAAATGGTATCTATCAGATTTATCCGCTTGGATTTTGCGGAGCGCCTTTTGAGAATGACGGTAAGGCAGAACACAGGATTCTAAAAGTCATAGACTGGATTCCACATCTTCAAAAGCTTGGTGTGGGAGCGGTTTTGTTTAATCCGATATTTGAATCCGACACCCATGGTTATAACACTAGGGATTATAGGAAAATCGATGTGCGCCTTGGAACAAATGCTGATTTTAAAAAGGTCTGCAAGGCTCTTCACAAGGCAGGAATCAGGGTAATCCTTGATGGTGTTTTTAACCATGTGGGAAGAGGCTTTACTTATTTTCAGGATGTAATAGAGAAAAAATGGGACAGCCCATATAAGGACTGGTTTCATATAAACTTCGACGGAAATTCCAATTATAATGACGGCCTTTGGTATGAAGGCTGGGAGGGTCATTACGACTTGGTAAAGCTGAATCTTTGGAACGACGAAGTTGTAAACTATCTTATTGATGCGGCAGGAAGCTGGATCGATGAATTTGATATCGATGGACTTCGTCTGGATGTTGCTTACTGCCTTGAGCAGAATTTTATAAGAAGACTTCGTTCTGCTATGCTTGAGAAAAAAGAAGATTTTTTCCTTGTGGGAGAGATGATAGGCGGAGATTATAGGAAAGTAATGGGGGCTGATCTTTGCCACAGCGCAACTAACTATGAGTGCTACAAGGGCCTGTATTCAAGCTTTAACAGCCTTAATATGTTTGAGATAGTGCATTCACTTCTTAGGCAGTTTGGACCTGAGGACTGGTGCCTTTACAGGGGAGAGCATCTCTTATCCTTTGTTGATAACCACGATGTAAGCCGCATTGCAAGTACTCTTACAAATGAGAGACATCTGCCGCTTATATATGCTATGATGTTTGGGATGCCCGGTATCCCTACAGTCTATTATGGATCGGAGTGGGGAGCAAAGGCTCACAAATCTGAAGGAGATCCCGCTCTTAGAGCATGCTTTGACAGTCCTAAGTGGAACGAACTTACGGATACTATCGCAGCCCTGTATAAAGCCAAAAAGGAGAGCAAAGCCTTGCAGTACGGCGATATAAAGCAGCTTGTACTTCAAAATAAGTATTGCCTTCTTGAGAGAAACTGCGATGGCGACAGGATAATGATTGCTATAAATGCTGATGATAATCAGGTTCATATTGACTGTGATTTCAGAGTAGGAAGAGCTAAGGATCTTATTACAGGCGAAATGATAGATTTTGGAGGCGGGCTTGATATTCCGCCTTGCAGGGCGTATATTTTACAGCCCTGTTAACAATGTAAGAAAGCGCATTTTAAATGAATTATGTTGCTATTTGTGGCACTATATGCGCAGAATAAAATAATATGGAGAGTGTATGATGAAAGTAAATGTTAAGAAATTAAGCGACAAGGCTACAATGCCTACAAGAGGAAGCCTTGCTGCTGCAGGATATGATCTGTATGCAAATCTTGATGAGGATTTAAGGATTGCTCCTCACACAACTGCAAAGGTTGGAACAGGTCTTGCAATGGAGATTCCGGATGGCTATTTTGGCGGAATCTATGCAAGAAGCGGAATTGCAACAAAAGAGGGACTTCGTCCTGCTAACTGCGTAGGCGTGGTTGATTCAGATTACAGAGGAGAGATAATCGTTGCTGTTCATAACGACTCTGACGTAGAGAGAGTTGTGACTCCCGCTGAGAGAATTGCCCAGATCATCATTCAGCCTTATCTGTCTGTAGAATTTGAGGAAGCAGACGAACTTGCTGAGAGTGAAAGAGGCGCAGGCGGCTTTGGCTCTACAGGTAAGGTATAAATAAAATCACAATTTTTTCACATTTTTTTGAAATATGCGTCACAAAAACTGAAAAACAAAAGAGTAAACTAAAGGTTGTGCCGGTAGATAAGACCGGCATGGCCTTTTTTGTATTATGGCAAAAATCAAATTTTGGGAGGAAGAAGTTTTGATCGAAGTTAAAGACATAGTGAAGAACTATGGTAATCACAAGGCTGTTGATCACTTGTCCTTTAGGCTTGAAAAGGGCAGAATATACGGCTTTCTTGGCCCAAACGGTGCGGGCAAATCAACCACAATGAATATTATGACAGGATATATCGCCGCAAATGAAGGAACAGTTACAATTGACGGGCACGACATCCTAAAGGAGCCAGAGGAGGCAAAGAAAAAGATAGGGTATCTCCCTGAAATTCCGCCTCTTTACAGCGACATGACTGTAGACGAATTCCTTAATTTCGTCGCAGATCTTAAGAAGGTACCAAAGAAGGAAAAGAGAGATCAAATCGAGAAAATCCTTAAGATGACCATGCTTGGGGACTACGGTAAGAGAATGATTAGAAATCTCTCCAAGGGTTATAAGCAGAGAGTTGGCCTTGCTCAGGCGCTTGTGGGATTCCCGGAGGTTATCATTCTTGATGAGCCAACCGTTGGTCTTGATCCTCAGCAGATAATCGAAATAAGAAATCTTATAAAGGAGCTTAAGGACGACCACGTAGTTATCTTAAGCTCACATATCCTTTCGGAAGTAAATGCAGTCTGCGACCATGTGCTTATTATTTCCCATGGAAAGCTTGCAGCAGAAGGAACTCCGGAGGAACTTGAGATGAGATTTCAGGGTCAGGAACATATTAAGATGTCTATTCTTGGTACGGAAGCAAAGATTAAAGGAGCTCTTGCGGGAATTGACGGCATTTCCAATGTGACCTTTGGGGAAGATACGGATTCTCAGGGCGGAGTCCGGGTAGATGTAATAAATGACGGAAAAGAAGATATCAGAGCAGATATCGCAAGAGCTCTTGCAGGTCTTGGCCTTCCTGTTCTGTCTATGGAGCTTGAAAAGAAGACCCTTGAAGATATCTTCCTTGAAGTAACGACAAGTACTCCCGGAAGCGATGAAAAGCCAAAGAGAATGATGAGACTTGCTAAGGATGTTGAGAAAGAAGCAATGGAGGAATCCGTGGAAGAAGCAGAAAGAGCAGGCTTTGAAGAAAATACAGAAGATCAAGTTCTGGAGAATCCGGAGGATGATGAGAAATGATAGCGATTTTTAAAAGGGAATTTAAGTCCTATATGCAGTCATTTATAGGTCCTTTATTTATAGCGGCTTTGATTGGCCTCTTTACCCTGTTTTTTATTTTGTTTAATGTAGTTAGCCGCAGTAATAATATAAATGGCACTCTTTATAACCTTGGATACTGGGGACTTATGTTTTTGGTTCCGATTTTGTCCATGAGAGCTTTTTCAGAGGAGAGAAGAAATAAGACAGATCAGCTTATTCTTACAGCCCCTGTTTCAGTAGGAAGCATTGTGCTTGGAAAGTTCCTTGCTATGGTAGCGGTCCTTTCAATTCCTACAGCACTTTTTTGCGTTATTCCGCCTGTTCTTTCAATATTCGGAACAGTGCCGTTTGCCTGGAACTATGTAGATATCCTTGGATTTTTCCTGTATGGAGTTATGCTTATTTTAATTTGCATCTTTGTATCAAACCTATCGGATAATCCAATTATCTGCGCAGTTATTTCAATTATTGTTATTCTGATTGGCAATCTTAGTGCAAACTTTTACGGGAATATTGGGAATGAGACCATAAAGAGTGTATTGGCGCAAACAATTGATTTTTCATCAAGACTTGCAAATACAATGACAGGAAACCTTGATCTTACTTCAATAATTTACTTTGTTTCGGTGTCAGCGCTGTTTTTGTTTTTATCAACCCAGATTATTCAGAAGAGAAGATATTCAGTATCAAAGAAGAACTTTTCAATAAGCGCTTACAGCACTGCATCTGTTGTGATCATGGTGGCTGTAGCAGTTGCTGCTAACCTTGTTGCTGCAAAAATTCCGGATCAGTACAGGGAAGTTGATGTTACTGCTCAGAATATCTATTCCGTATCCGATGATACAAAGAAGGTTGTTGCGGACTTAAACGATGATATTAAGCTCTACTTTTTTGCAGATGAAGATGATGATTCAGGAAAGACAAAGGATGCGGGAATCGAGAAGGTATTAAAGAAATATGATTCTTTAAGCGACCATATTTCCCTCGAGTATATCGATCCTGTTATCAATCCTCAATTTGCAAAGAAGTATACGGATGCAACCCTTAACTACTCAAGCGTCGTCGTTGTAGATGAAGCTACAGGAAGAAGTAAGGTAGTTAATTACAATGATATGTATGAGACATCAGTTGATTACACAACCTATCAGCAGTCGGTAACAGGCTATGACACTGAGGGCGAGATCACCTATGCTCTTCAGTACGTAACTCTTTCTGAGGATCAGCTTTTAAAAGCTTATGCAGTAACAGGTCACAACGAAGTGTCTTTCACAGAGTCGTTTGCTGATGTTTTAACTAAGAATAATGTAAACGTAAGTGATTTATCACTTCTTACAACAGAGAGTATTCCTGATGACTGTAATCTCCTTATCTTAAATACACCTATGTCAGACTACAACGATTCTGAGACTCAGCAGATAATTGACTACTTAAATAAAGGCGGAGATGTCCTGATTCTTACTTACTATCAGACGAACGGAAGTCTTACCAATTTTAATAAGATACTTGAATACTACGGAGTAAAGAACGGAGAGGGTGTTCTGGTTGAAAACGACGCATCAAGATATTTCAATGCCCAGTCACCATATTATCTTCTTCCTATTCTTGGCAGTGATTCAATCACTGAAGGCATAGATGAGAGTAAGAACCAGTATGTATTTGCACCTCTTGCATCACCTCTTACCTATGAAGCTGAGGATAAGGTAACTGTAACAGAGCTTCTTAAGACATCAGATACAGCCTACGTTCAGAAATTCAGTGAACCTACAGCATCAGCTGAAGGCGGAGAAGCTCCGGCAGAGGATACTGCTGAAGATACAACGGGCACATATTTTATAGGCCTTAAGGCTGTAAAGGAGCTTGACTTGGGTGAATCAACAGCAGTTATTTATTCATCGGGAGACATTTTTACAGATGCAGCAAATGAGGTTGTTGGCGGAAATAACCTTAAGCTTTTTGGAAATACACTGGGAGCCCTTGTTACATTTAACGCAGACCTTGTGACTATCCCTGTTAAGTCTGCAGATGCATCCCTTTTAATTAGCGGCAAGGCTGCTCTTACAATGATGACTGTTATGATCGTAACTGTGGTTACAATCCTTATAGCAGGCCTTGTAGTATGGATTTCAAGAAGGAAGAGATAATGAAGAAACAGAAAATACAGCTTATTGTTACCTCGCTTATTCTCATTGCTCTTGTGGGATCATGGTTTGCATTAAAAAAGCATGATGAAAGGGTGAAGGCAAGTGAAAGTGAGCCAAAGTATTATGCGCTAAACCTTGAAAATAAGGACGATATAACGGGCCTTAGTGTATCAAGTGAAAGCGGAAGCTACGAACTAAATAAAAACGGTGATAAATGGGAGATGACATCGGATCTTTCCATAGACGTTGATGATGAAAAGGTGGATAGCCTCATGTCTGCAGTTTCCGTGATATCAGCAGAGGATGCTATTGAAAACGCTGATGATCTTTCAGTTTACGGTCTTTCCAAGCCGGTCTTGACAGCAAAGATAACTATGGCAGACGGTACAAGCCATGAGCTTAAGATTGGCGACTATAATACCACAGCATCTAAGTATTATTTATGCACAGATGATGGCAGCACTGTTTATACAGTGGAAAGTGCAATTAAGATAAAGCTTGATGTTACGGCAGATAGCTTTGCCAAGGTAGAGGAAGAGCCAACTGAAGACAGCAGTACTGAAGAAGTATCAACAGAAGACACTGAGGAGACGGAAGAAGTAACAGAAGAAACAGAAGATTCTGCCTCTGAAAATTAATTTCAAAAATTAGCTCGGATTATGAAAAAAAAATTCAGGAAATAATCCGGGCTATTTTTTTACGATTTTATATAGATAAAATCCGAATAAATAATTCATAAATTTTAAATGTAGAGAGAGCAATTTATAAAAATAACGCAGATAATCAAAAAAAGATTTAAACTTACAACGATATGTTGTATAATGAATGTAACAGTATACACAAGATGTGGCTTGGAAATAAATTTCAAAAAAATCGCCACATTTTGAAATAATATTTCATAAACTGATATTTCGAACATTTTTTTGCGTACAAATGGACTTTTACCATGTTAAAATATCTTTAATACATTATATATTGACAATTTGTTTCGGTTTTACTTCTTGACGGAGGAACGAATGTGATTGAACTTACCAGAATGGATGGGCGGACAATTCTAGTTAATGAAAATCAGATTGAAACGGTGCAAGCCAATCCGGATACGGTTGTGATCATGACTAACGGTCGCAAGATCATTATCCAGGAATCCATGATAGAAGTAATGAAGAAATGCAATGGTGTTTGATCATTTTACTACTTAGTTTTTTGATGCTTTGAGTCTGGATATCAATTTGAGGGGGATAACTTAGTGGATATAGCGTCATTACTTGGTGTAGGTCTTTGTTTCGTATTCATGATCTTGAGTATCGTATTTAGTGCCGGAATCACCGGTGTTAAGTACTTCCTTGATGCGCCTTCAGCGATGATTACCTTCGGTGGAGCTTTCATGGCGGTTTTGGCTTCCAGAAGCATGCCGAGTTTCATGAGCGGTCTTAAAGCGTATACTCTTATTTTCAAAGCTGCTGATTTTGACTCGAAAACAGTCATAAAACAGATCATTGATCTTTCCAATACAGCCAGAAAAGAAGGACTTCTTGCTTTGGAAGAAGCTGCAAGTAACATTGAAGATCCCTTTATGAAAAAGGGGGTAATGCTTATAGTCGATGGTACTGAGCCTGAGCTTGTTAAAGCAATACTTGAGGCGGAAATAGATGCCATGTCAGAGAGGCATAAAGAAAACTATTCCTTCTACGGAGATGTTGCAGGTATGGGACCTTCCTGGGGTATGATCGGTACCCTTCTTGGTCTGGTTCTTATGCTACAGAACATGTCAGATCCTTCCTCAATCGGACCGTCTATGGCCGTTGCCTTGATCACAACCTTCTATGGTTCAGTTCTTGCTAACTGGTATTGTTATCCTGCTGAGAATAAGCTCAAAGCAAGGGATAATGCCGAGTACACAATGAAGAGTATTGTCATTGAGGGACTTCTTTCCATTCAGGCTGGAGAGAACCCACGTGTTACAGAAGAGAAGCTTAAATCATTCATGTCACCTGCTAACAGAGCTGCTTATGAAGCTGAGAACGGTACCGGTGATGGAGGTGGTGAGTAATGGCAAAGAAACCTGAAGAAATAAAACCGGGTTTGCCGGCCTGGCAGGGTACCTTCGGTGACTTGATGAACCTGCTGCTTTGCTTTTTCGTTTTGCTTTTCTCTATGGCTAACATGGATGCGGCAAAGTTTGAAGAGGTCGCAGCGTCATTTAGTTCGGCTTTCGGTATTTTTACAGGCGGTGAAGCGGCCTTTGGCCAGGGAGCCCTTGTTGGTGATGGTATATCTCAGCTTAATGAGTTATCAAACTATATCATTTCGATGGGTTTATCCCAGTCCGGATCTCAGGAAGAGGACACAACCAATAAAGAGGGTGAAAACGCCAGCGAATCCGGAGGTCAGGGAGTTAACGAAGAGGGAGACAGCGCCGGAGTGATGGAAGGACAGGGCTCTCAGGGAGAAGGCGCCGAAGGAGAAACAGAAGGCGATAAGACACAGTCCGGACAGGAGTCGGAAGAACAGTCAGAAGAACAAAAGGAAATTACTGCTGCAGAAGCTCAGGAAAAAGCTGAGGCAGAGCAGCTTAAGGCATCAGAGAAGCTTGCAAACGAAGTAGAGGGCGCTCTTGATGAAATGGACCTTGTAAATCAGGTAGATGTCAATTTTACCAGCCAGTATGTGCAGCTTACATTACAGGGATCAATCCTTTTTGATTCCGGTGATGCAACTTTAAAAGAAGCGGCAGGTCCAATACTGGATAAGGTTGGAACCGTCCTCGAAAGATATGCAGGAGGAACAATTGAGATAGAAGGTCACACGGATAATGTTCCCATGCACAGAAGCGGCGGAAAATATACCAACAACGACGAACTTAGTGATGGCCGTGCACTTTCAGTTTTTTATTACTTTGTAGAAAATACTACTCTTGAACCTGATAACATAAAGCACTCAGGCCGCGGAGAGTATGAGCCCGTAGCCGACAATTCAACACCGGAGGGCCGGGCAAAGAACAGGCGAGTAGAAATAAGGATTTATAATCCACTTAGTCCTATGTACTAATAAACAAGCAGCCTAACGAGGGGGCAAATATGAAGAAAAACCTGCTTTCAATACTTATTCTGGCACTTCTTTTAGTAAATACGGTCATGACCGGATTTATGATGCTGACAGTGATGACTACCAACAATCAGGCGGTTGCTCTTATTGGGGATATAGCAGCCGCACTTCAGATTGAAGCAAACGGTGGAAGCAACGGTCAGGGATTTTCCGGATCAGCAAGCGGTAATGTTTCCATTGAAAATGTTGTTCCTTACACAATAGCTGATATGACAATTACTCTTAAGGAAGATGACAGCGGAAAACCTCACTACATGCTGGCAACCATCGTATTATCCATGGATAGTTCCAATGAGGATTATACAAAATATGGTACAGCAGAGGCTATGGCCAGCTATGAGGATATGATAAAGTCCAAGATCACATCGGTTATAGGTTCCTATACTCTTGATGAGATCAGACAATATGAAGATGATGCCAAGGCAACTCTTCTTGAGCAGATTCAGGAACTGTTTGGATCAAACTTCATATATGATGTAAGTTTTTCAAGTAAAGTTTATCAGTAATTCAGGTAACATCAGAGGGAAAAGAGTTTTGTTATGTTTATGGGTAAAAGAGAGGTGATCTACGCTTGAGTGAAGTATTATCACAAAATGAGATAGATAATCTCCTGGCGGCGCTTAATACAGGTGAACTTGACGTAGATCAAATGTCTGCTGCGGACGAGAAAAAAGTTAAGGATTATGACTTCAAACGTCCTGCAAAGTTCTCAAAAGAGCATCTTCGAACGCTGGAGATGATTTATGAGCATTATGGAAGATTGTTATCGACAACGCTTCCTCTATATCTGAGAAAGAATGTACAGGTTACTGTGGCAAACTCTGAGACCGTTACATATTCCGAGTTTAGTAACGCTCTGAGTAACCCTGTTATCTTGGGAATCATCAATTTCCTGCCACTACAGGGAACCATAATACTTGAGCTTCAGGCTAACATTGGTTTTTCTTTTATAGACAGAATGCTCGGGGGAGAGGGAAACGGTATTGATAAGCCAAGACCCTTCACGGATATCGAAATGCCCCTTATTGAAAAGTTAATAACCATATGTATGCAGCTTATGGTGGAGCCTTGGGAAAACGTACTTGCCATAAATCCTATCATGGAGCGAATTGAGACGAATCCTCAGTTTGCGCAGGTTATTTCCCCGACAGATATGATTGCCATTGTCACTTTGAATATAAAGATCGGTGACACGGAAGGTCTTATGAATATATGTCTTCCGTACTTCACCCTAGAGAGTGTAATGGATAAGCTCAATACCAAGTTCTGGTTTTCGACTATGCAGAAGCATGACGACGATACCTACGGAGACCATCTGGAATCTCTGGTACGACACGTAGATGTTCCTGTAAAAGCAATTCTTGGAAAATGTAATGTATCTGTAAGCGATTTTGTTTCCCTCCAGAGAGGAGACATTATAAGGCTGGATAATCAGGTAAACAGTGAGCTTCAGGTTTATGTGGGTGATATATACAAATTCACGGCACTACCCGGAACCACAAAAGATAAGTACGCCGTCAGAATTACGTCGGTAGTAAGAGAGGAGGAAGAGTAGCAGCATGGATGGAATGCTTTCACAAGACGAAATTAATGCCCTGCTCGCCGGAATGGATACATCAGGAGGTGGGGACGCCGGTGGCGGTGACGCTCCCGCTGCGGACGCACCTGCTGCAGATGCTTCCACTGCATCTGGTGGTGGTTCGGGCTTTGTCCCGGGGGAAATCGATGAGAGTCTTCTGACGGATGATGAGAAGGACGCGATCGGTGAGGTTGCCAATATCAGCATGGGTTCCTCAGCGACAACTCTGTACTCATTGGTTAATCAGAAGGTTAATATCACTACGCCTCAGGTTGAGCTTGCAAACTGGAATACAGTTCTTAACAATTATGAAAAGCCCTGCGTATTTATTCAGATCAAATACACAGTAGGTCTTGAGGGTACCAACATCCTTATCCTTAAGGAGAGGGACGTTATGGTCATCACAGACCTTATGATGGGCGGAGATGGCACGAACACAGAGGGTGAAGTGGGTGAGCTTCAGCTTTCAGCTATTTCGGAAGCTATGAACCAGATGATGGGTGCGGCTGCAACATCACTTTCTACGATGACCGGTCAGAAGGTCGATATCAGCCCACCGATTGCCACACTTCTTGATATGATCGATGACGATCCAAGTGAGATTTCCGATTTCCTCACAGGTACTTTCTGCCGCGTAACATTCAAGCTCCAGATCGGCGATCTCGTTGATTCAACTCTGATGCAATTATATCCCATTGACTTTGCAAAGAGTTTGAAAGATACTATAACTACAGATGGTGCAGAAGAGGAAGCTGCTTCCGCTCCCGCACCAGCGCCTGAAGCACCGGCACCTTCAGCAGCTGCTGAGATGGGCATGCCTATGCCTGATATGTCGATGCAACAAGGGCAGATGGGAATGCCTCAGATGGGTATGCCTCAGATGGGCATGGGGATGCCTCAGATGGGTATGATGCAACCCATGGGTATGATGCCGCAGATGATGGGAGGCATGAATGTTCAGCCCGCTCAGTTCCAAAGTTTTGCACCGGGAAACGGAGCTATGGCTGCTGGGGAAAACATTGGTCTTATCAAGGACGTGCCTCTTGAGGTTACTGTTGAGCTTGGACGAACAGCTAAAGCAATTTCAGACATTCTTGATTTTGCACCCGGTACTATCATAGAGCTTGAAAAAGTTGCCGGTGAGCCCGTAGACGTTCTTGTAAACGGTAAGTTTGTTGCAAAAGGCGAAGTTGTGGTAATTGAAGAAAGTTTTGGCGTGAGAGTAACTGAAATAATACAATAGATTAAGTGAGGAAAATGTATGGCCAGAAATGTTTTGGTATGTGACGACGCTGCTTTCATGAGAATGATGATCAAGGATATTCTCAGCAAAAACGGATACAATGTAGTTGGTGAAGCAGAGAATGGAAAGATCGCTGTAGAGAAATATAAGGAGCTTAAGCCTGATTTAGCACTCATGGATATTACAATGCCTGAGATGGATGGTATTGAGGCACTTAAGGCAATCAAGGGAGAATTCCCTGATGCATGCATCATTATGTGTTCAGCTATGGGTCAGCAGGCAATGGTTATAGAATCAATTCAGGCAGGTGCGAAGGACTTTATTGTAAAGCCTTTCCAGGCTGACCGTGTTCTTGAGGCAGTTAAGAAGGTTATCGGATGATGGATGCTTCTTCAGTTGCTCAGATGATAACTGTGTTGATCATATTTGTGGCTGTTTTGGCACTCACCTATTATGTGACAAAATGGATTGCAAAGTATCAGCAGGTAAGTAATTCAGGAAACAACATGGAAATAATGGAGACCATGAGGATATCTGCAAACAAGTATTTGCAGATAGTCCGGGTTTCCGATAAGTATTTGGTTTTATGTGTCTGCAAGGACACAGTAACTCTTTTGTGTGAACTAGACGAGGGGAAATATATACCGCCTGTTAAGGAAAATGCCAAGGCACCTGATTTTAGCAAGGAGCTTGAGAAGTTTTCTAAGCGGTTTATGAAAAAGTAGGTATGAAAAAACAAAGGGGAGTAAAAGACATTAAGCCGTTACTTAGGAAAGGCATATTATATGCGTGCCTTTCTTTGGTTATGGGCTTTTTTCTTTTTACGGTTTCACCACATTTAGTACAGGCTTCAACATCATATGTAGATGATACTCATACTACAGATCCCACAAGAGACAGGGAGACTCATCTTACGGGAACAAACGGGGAGAGGACTAATATAACAGATCCCGGTTCCTCCGATTCCGCAGATGATCTAAAGGAACTTAATATTGCAAATACTGTTACCGTAACCTATGACAACGGTAATGGTACTATAAATGGCGCTCTTAGGATTCTTATTACTTTGACGCTTATTGCTCTTGCGCCTACAATTCTTATGATGATGACGTGTTTTACACGAATCATCGTCGTTCTGCATTTCACGAGATCTGCGCTGTCTACGCAGACTTCGCCTCCAAACCAGGTTTTGATAGGTCTTGCACTTTTCCTGACTATTTTCATAATGCAGCCAACAGCAAAAGAGGTATATGATACTGCAATCGTGCCCTTTGAAAATGGCGAGATAGAGCAGAAAGTTCTCTTTGAGACAGGTATGAAGCCTATCAGAGAGTTTATGTACGGACAGACTCAGACCAAGGACGTAAGGCTTTTTATGGAAATCGACGGCATTGACTGGGACGGAGAATTGGACAGTATTCCAAATGCAGTACTTGTTCCAAGTTTTATAGTAAGTGAACTTAGGACAGCTTTTGTCATAGGCTTTTTGATCTATATTCCATTTATAGTAATCGACATGGTTGTGGCGTCGGTGCTTATGAGTATGGGTATGATGATGCTTCCGCCGACGACGATTTCGCTACCCTTTAAGATATTATTGTTTATTCTGGCGGATGGATGGAATCTGATCATCGGCAGTCTTGTTAAGACGTTCTATTAGTGGTTTCTTTAATTTGAGGATTTAGTTACGGAAGGGAGGTAGAGTAAATTATGATGACAGTTGATGACGTTACTACGATCATGGGAAACGGCCTTTTTATGGTTATTAAGATAGCGGTTCCGATACTAATGGTTTCTTTGGTTGTTGGTCTTGCTGTTTCAATCTTCCAGACAGTTACTTCAATTCAGGACCAGACTCTTACCTTTGTACCAAAGATTATTTTGACTTTCCTTGCGCTGATGGTCCTTGGAAACTGGATGCTCACGGAGCTTTCGAATTATGTAATTAAAGTTTGGTCTGATTTTAGTTTGTATATTCATTAGAGGAGCCTGTTTTGATCGATTACACCTTTACTTATGGTGATCTTGAAGTATTTTTGCTGATATTGGTGCGTGTAACCATGTTTGTTTACACTGCGCCTTTTTTCAGTATGAGTAATACTCCTCAGAGAGTTAAGGTCGGCTTTTCGGTTTTGCTTACGATACTTTTATATGGACTTGTTCCTGTAAAAACTTTGAACTATACGACCATTCTTGGATTTACGGCAATCGTAATAAAGGAGTTTGCTACAGGTGCCATAATAGGCTTTGGAGCACAGCTTTGTACTTTTATAACCAATATGGCAGGTAATATCATAGACATGCAGGTTGGTCTGTCCATGGTGCAGGTAATGAGTCCGGGTTCAAGGGAACAGGTGCCTGTTTCCGCAGGTTTATATCAGTATGCTTTTATGGGAATGATGCTGGTCAGCGGTCTCTACAGGTATTTTATATCGGCTCTTGTGGAATCATTCAGGCTTATTCCTTTAAACGGAGCTGTTTTCCATACGGATATGCTGGTTGCATCTGTGATCAAATTCATGGGAGCCTATATGGGAATTGCCTTTAGAATCGCCCTTCCCATATTTGTTGTTACTTTTGTTATGAACGTAATACTTGGAGTTCTTGCGAGAGTTGCACCTCAGATGAACATGTTCGCAGTAGGTATGCAGCTTAAGCTTATTACCGGACTTATGCTTATGTATATTACAAGCAGCATGCTTTATGGAGTTTCGGATTTTATTTTTACCAGAATGAAGATTCTTATGACGGAGTTTATTAATGATCTTATTTGAAAATCATGATGAACTTAATATTGTCATGGGACTTTCCTATGATCTTCAGTTTTTTGCTGATGGACCCGGCGGTGAAAAGACCGAGGAGCCTACAGCCAAGAAATTGCAGGATGCCAGAAATGAAGGTCAGGTTGCAAACAGCCGTGAGGTTGGTAATGCAGCAGGACTTCTTGCTCTTTTTGTGCTTATAAAATTACTGTATGGATGGATGGCAGAAAATTTTACGGGCATGTTTAACTATGTCTACACTCAGATTCCTGAGACCATTACCATGTATGACGGGTATATGCCTTTTCAGAATATAAAAACTTTGATGAATTTGACACTTATAAGGATTATGCTTCTTTCGCTTCCTTTTTTTGCGGCGGCAGTTCTTATCGGACTTGTGGCAAATATTGCTCAGGTAGGGTGGAAAATAACTTCAAAGCCCCTTCAGCCCAAGCTTAGCAAGATAAATCCCATAAGCGGATTTAAGAAGATTTTTTCAACCAGATCTATTTTTGAGCTTATTAAATCTATTGCCAAGATTATCATAATAAGCACTGTGGTTTTCATATATTTCAAGGATATGGATGCATCTATTTTCCTTCTCTATGATATGCCACTGGCTCAGGCAATAGGTCTTATGGGAAAAACAGTAATTGATATCGGCATAAGAATTGCAGCTATTTACGTTATCGTTGCAACTTCGGATGTTGTTTTCCAGCGCCGTAAATTCAAAAAAGATATGATGATGACCAAGCAGGAAGTAAAAGATGAGTACAAGAATACTGAAGGAGATCCTCAGATCAAGGCTCAGCAGAGGCGCAGAATGCAGCAGGCTTCCCAGCGCCGTATGATGCAGGAACTTCCTAAGGCTGATGTTGTTATCACAAACCCGACCCATTATGCTGTGGCTATCCGCTATGACGCTGATGAGATGGAGGCACCTCAGGTAATTGCCAAGGGTGAAGACTATCTTGCACAGAGAATTAAGGATATTGCTAAAGAAAATGGCATAGAGATTGTGGAGAATAAGCCCCTTGCAAGAATGCTCTATGCCAACGTGGATGTGGGAGAATTCGTACCACCCGAGCTCTATCAGGCTGTAGCAGAGGTTCTTGCCTTTGTATATCACCTTCAGGGCAGAGTTTAAGCGACTTTTCTGTGGCTTGTTCACGCAAAGATACATATAGGCTACAACGCATTTTCTTGTGTTCTATTTTCCTCTTGAATACTATATCTAGTATGCGTTATACTAGATATGTATAGTTATGTACACCTTATGGGGAAAGGGGGATAAGTTAATGAATAGCAATTTGCTTAATACTATTCGTAAGCGCGCATTCGACTACGGCGTAGCTATGTACTTCGTTGCTGCTATCGGAATGCTTATTATCCCAATTCCTACCTGGCTTATGGATTTCCTTTTGGCCTTTGATATGTCACTTTCCTTTGTGATCCTGTTCACGGCCATGTTTTCCAAGGAAGTATTGGATATGTCATTCTTCCCGACTATCCTTTTGTTCACCACAATTTTTAGAATAGCACTAAACGTTTCTTCAACGAGACTTATTCTTACCGGCGGAGATGCAGGTAAGGTTATTGAGGTATTCGGATCCTTCGTTGGAGCAGGCGATCTTATTATCGGTGCTATCGTTTACGGAATGCTCATTCTCGTTCAGTTCATGGTTATCAACAAAGGTTCTGAGCGTGTCGCTGAAGTATCAGCAAGATTTACCCTGGATGCTATGCCCGGTAAACAGATGGCTATCGATGCCGATCTTAATACCGGCGCCATCACAGATCAGGAAGCTAAAGAAAGACGTGAAAAGATTCAGAACGAAGCAAGCTTCTTCGGTGCCATGGACGGTGCTACGAAGTATGTTAAGGGAGATTCAATTGCCGGTCTTATTATTACCGTCGTAAATATCGTCGGTGGTATTTTGATGGGTGTTTTGAGGCAACAGCTCCCGGTTAATGAAGCTCTTGATAAATATGCAATCCTTACCATGGGTGATGGACTTGTTAGTTCAATTCCTTCACTTCTGGTATCACTTAGTACTGGTATTTTGGTAACTAAGGGCGGAAAAGAGGCAGACTTTGGGCCTGCTCTTATCGGCCAGCTCTTTAATATGCCAAAAACTTTGTATCTTGTTGGCGGAGTCATTGCAGGTCTCGGTATTTTTACGCCTCTTCCGATTTACCTGTATGTGCCTCTTGGCGGCGCCATTGCAGGCCTTGGATATTTGATGCAAAGAGAGCAGATAATTGCTCATACGGAAGAAGAGGTAATGGCTGAAGAAGAACAGCAGGCTGAGGAGATAAGGCAGCCTGAGAATGTTACAAGCCTTCTTCAGGTTGATCCTATAGAGCTTGAGTTTGGCTACGGTATTATTCCTCTTGCGGATGTTAATCAGGGCGGTGACCTTCTGGATCGAGTTGTAATGATACGAAGGCAGATAGCCCTTGAACTTGGTACCGTGGTTCCTATCATCCGACTAAGAGATAATATTCAGCTAAATCCTAATCAGTACATCATCAAGATAAAGGGAATTCAGGTAAGTGACGGCGAGATTTTGTTTGATCACTATATGGCCATGAATCCCGGAAATGTAGAAGAAGAGATAACCGGTATTCCTACCTTTGAGCCTTCGTTCCATCTGCCTGCAACCTGGATTACAGAAAGTCAGAGAGAAAGAGCGGAGTCCCTCGGATATACCGTTGTTGATCCTCCGTCCATTATCGCAACACATCTTACGGAGGTAATCAGAAACCATATTGCTGAACTTCTTACAAGACAGGATGTTCAGAATCTTGTTAATAACCTTAAGGAGAATAATCCTGCACTTGTTGAGGAACTAACTCCCAAGCTTATGTCTCTTGGTGAGATTGAGAAGGTATTGCAGAATTTACTAAGCGAGGGTATTTCAATTAGAGATCTTGTTACGATTTTTGAAACTCTTGCAGACTATGCTGCATCAACAAGAGACAGCGATATCCTTACAGAGTATGTAAGACAGAGTCTTAGAAGAGCTATTTCCAGTAAGTATTTTTATCCGGGAGAGACTACCAGCGTAATAACTCTTGATCCTAAGATTGAACAGGAAATAATGTCATCTGTTAAGCAAACTGAGACAGGAGCTTATCTGACACTTGATCCCGCAAGGACCAAGGCAATCCTTAAGTCAGTTGGAGAACAGGCTAAGAAGCTTGAAGATGCAGGAAGAGTTCCTATAGTAATGACTTCACCCATAGTCAGAATGTACTTTAAGAAAATGACTGAAGATTACTATAAGGATCTGATAGTTATTTCATACAACGAAGTGGAACCTAATGTTGAGATGCAATCAGTGGGGATGGTAGCAGCATAATATGATTATTAAAAAGTACACCGGAAAAACTGAATCAGAAGCCACAGATATTGCTAAGAAGGAGCTGGGGGATAACATTGTAATAATGAATGTGAGGCCCGTGAAAAAGAGCGGATTTTTCGCTATTTTTGCACCGCCAAGGACTGAAGTGACTGTAGCCCTTGAGGATGAACCTGCAAAGACGCAGCGCACTGTAAAGCCAGTGGTGGCGCCAAAAACTCCCAAGCACTCCGATGGCAGAAGCTCTATGGCTGAAAAATTATTAAAGGCGCAGGAAACGGGAGAGATTCCGCCTCTTAAGGTGGGACTTTCCGGCGATAAGCCTGCAGTAAAGGAAGAAAAGGATAAGATGCCTACTACGACTATGCCTTTGAAAAATAATCTTCAGAACGATGAGAGCAGTGTTATCGAGGAGAAGCTTGATAGTCTTCATAATCTCTTGGAGCAGAACTTTAAGGGTGAGAAGGAAGATGTAAGGGATACCGGTGAAGTCCACAAGGAAGAAGTCAAAGATGAGATAGATGCTATCTCTGAAGAGACCATGTCCTTTATCAGAGTTATGTACAACACTCTTATTGAAAATGAAGTGGATGAAATCTATGCAAATCAGCTGACGGATGAAGTTGAGAAGGTAAGTAAACCCAATATTCCTATGGAATATGTGCTTGCAAGCGTTTATCAGAAGATGGTTCTTAAGTTTGGTCCGGCAGATACTATCAAGATGGATAATGACGGACTTATTGCTGAGATTTTTATAGGTCCCACAGGAGTTGGTAAGACCACAACCATTGCTAAGCTGGCTTCAGAACTCAGAGTTAATCAGAAAAAGAAGGTTGCCCTTGTAACTGTTGACACTTACAGAATTGCTGCGGCAGAGCAACTTAGGACCTATGCATCCATAATGGAGATTCCTTTCAGGGTTATATACTCTGTTGAGGAGATGAAGCAGGCTGCCGAGGATTTCAAGGAATACGATTACCTCATGGTAGATACCGCAGGACATAGCCTCCACAACAAAGAACAAAAGGAAACAATGATAGGCTTTATCAAGGCTCTTGAGGAAAATGTAGATACCGAGAATTATCTGGTTCTTAGCGCTACTACTAAGTACAGAGATCTTATTGAGATCGCAGATGGATACTCTGAACTTGTAAAATACAAACTTATTTTTACCAAGATGGATGAGACAAATTCAGCGGGTAATCTCTATAACATCCATATGCATACAGGTGCGCCTATGTCATATATTACAAACGGTCAGAATGTTCCAAGTGACATAGCAGTCTTTGATGCACAGCGCAGTGTTAAGGGATTGCTTGGTGGAAAATAAAGGCTCATCTTGGGGTAAGCCTTGTTAACAAAAGGTCGACTTTTTTTCAGATTTTGATAAAATAGAAGCAGGAATATTTTTATGGATCAGGCTGAACAGCTTAGAAGAATTATAAAAGCAGAAAATGCTCCCCAAAGACCTCTGGCAAGGGTTATTACGGTTACCAGCGGTAAGGGAGGAGTTGGTAAGTCAAATGTCGCCATAAATCTGGCAATTCAGTTTAGACGAATGGGGCAGAGAGTCATCATTCTTGATGCCGACTTTGGACTTGCCAATATTGAGATCATGTTTGGCACTGTGCCTAAGCATAATCTCAGCGATCTGATATATCAGGGCAAAAATATAAAAGATATCATTACCTGGGGACCTGAAGGCGTTGGTTTTATATCCGGTGGTTCAGGAATATCGGGAATGTATAATCTTAGCAGAGAGTACCTGGTATATATAATAGTTAATCTGGCTGAGCTTGATGCAATTGCTGATACCATCATTATTGATACGGGAGCAGGAATTTCCAGTGCAGTCATGGAGTTTCTTGTTGCAAGCGGAGAGATTATTCTTGTTACAACTCCGGAACCTACATCAATAACTGATTCGTATTCACTACTAAAAGCTTTAAACCAGCAACCAAGATTTTCTAAGGAAAATACAATTATCAAGGTTGCATCAAACAGAGTAGCTTCAGATGAGGAGGGACAGCAGCTTTTTAATAAACTAAATGCTGTTGTGGCAAGATATTTAAAGCTTCCTTTAAATTACATCGGAGCTATACCACAGGATCAGATGCTCGCACGAGGTGTTATGCAACAGACACCGGTTTCGATTCAGTATCCGAATTCGAAATCTGCAAGAGCTTTTGAAAATATCGCTACAAGACTCACCAGCAGCAATGATCTTGTAGTAGCTAAACCAAGAGGAATGGCTGCATTTTTCTCACATATTATTACCGGAAGAAAGTTGAATTCAGATAGGATGTCCGGAGAACAGAGCTTTGGGCAGTAACATAAATTTTAAGGTAAGAGGGGTACCTGAAAATGCTTGCTGATTATATTGCACCTGGCAATAAAATCGAACTGAAGGCAGTCGGCAAGGTCTGGATGGATAATGACAGCAGAACCAAGAAAATTCACCAGAGCAAGATTACTGATATTTTGTCCGAGGACAGAATAGAAGTGCTGATGCCAATGGACAAGGGAAAGCTTGTCCTTCTTCCTGTCGATGGAGAGTACAGCTTGTGTTTCTACAGCACTAGGGGATTATTTCAGTGCTACGGGCGTATTGTTGATCGATATCGAAGTAATAATATCTATATTCTGGTTATTGATCTCCTTAGCAATTTGCAACGACTACAAAGGCGAGAATACTACAGATTCAGTTGTGCTTTGGAGTTGAGATCAAGAATCTTTTCTGAGGAAGAGGTTGAAGCAATAAAACGGAACTGGGGGTTACTGCTTGGAACCAATAAACCGCTTCAAAGAAGTGTGATTGTTGATATAAGCGGTGGCGGTTTACGTTTTGTCGCTAACTTCCAATACGAAGAGGGAAGTTCAATTTATTGTTCGTATAGGTTACCCGGAAATATTAATAACATTGAGTACGAAATGGTGTGTAACGTACTTAGAGTTCAGGAACTGGAAAACAGGCCAGGACTGTATGAGCACCGCATACAGTACACCTACATTGATGAGACTTCCAGAGAAGATATCATTCATTTTATCTTTGAGGAAGAACGAAAAATCAGAAAGAAGCAAACCTAAATGTCGAAAAAAATTTTGTTAGTTGATGATTCTGCACTTATGAGAACCGTCCTTAGTGATATTATAAACTCAGATTCAAGATTTCAGGTTGTAGAAAAGGCTAAAGACGGCGTTGAGGCACTTGAGTTATTGAAAAAGAATACATATGATGCTGTTATTTTGGATGTTAACATGCCTCGTATGGACGGAATTACGTTACTCAAGGAAATCAACAATAATAAGATCAGAGCAAAGGTAATGATGTGTAGTACCGATACCAAGGAAGGAGCAAAGGTTACACTGGATGCCCTTGAACTTGGAGCTCTGGATTTTATTCATAAACCGGATCGTGCCTCGGATTGCCGCGGCGATGATTTTTCCACTACTCTGACTAGAACGCTTGCAGCTGTATGCGAATCTAAAGCTCCTGCAAGTATAAAGACTCCTTCAATCGATGAGATTAAAGCCTCTCGTAAGATAGTGGATGTTGTCGCTAAGCATGCTGACAAGGTTACAGGTAATCGTATTGTTGCGATTGCTTCATCTACGGGTGGGCCTCGTGCGCTTCAGGCGGTAATTCCAAAACTTCCCAAAAATCTTAAAACACCGGTTGTACTGGTGCAGCATATGCCGGAAGGCTTCACAGCTTCTCTTGCAGAAAGACTCGATTCTCTCTCTGAGATAAGCGTAAAGGAAGCAGCTGAGGGAGACGTCCTTCAAGCCGGATGTGTTTATATAGCCAAAGGCGGAAAGCATATGCATGTAATAACTTCCGGTGGAAAGCACACTATTCACTACGTAGACGGACCAACTAGAGAAGGAGTTCGTCCTTGTGCGAACTTCATGTACGAATCCCTAATTGATTCCGACTATGACTCAATCTGTTGCGTGGTTTTAACAGGTATGGGTGCGGATGGTACGGAAGGTATAAAAAATCTGAAATCTAAAAAGAAGGTACATGTCATAGGACAGGATGCAGACAGCTGCACCGTTTATGGCATGCCTAAGGCATTGGCAACAGCTGGTCTGGTTGATCAAGTCGTTACACTTGATGACGTGGCCCAGGAAATAATAATGAACGTTGGCGTTAAGTAATACCCTCTGACTTAGATTTCATACATAATAACCCTTTACTTAACCCGAAGCGTTCGGTTTTCTTATGGAGGTAAAGGGATTATGGATGTTTCTCAGTATCTAGGCGTCTTTCTCGACGAAGCAAAGGAGCATCTGCAAACACTGAATGATAGTATCATGCAGCTTGAGCAGGATCCGGAGAACGAGGATTGTATCAACGAGATATTTCGTTCAGCTCATTCTATGAAAGGTATGGCTGGTACCATGGGATACAAGAACATGCAGAACTTGACCCATGATATGGAAGATGTCTTCTCTGACGTGCGTAACGGCACATTGAAGATCGACTCCAGTATGATCGATACTCTGTTCCAGTGTTTGGATGCAATTCAGGCTTATGTAGACAACATTACTGAGTCTCAGGATGAAGGAACAGAAGAAAATGCAAATTTGATTAAAGCTCTGGCTGATATCCGTGCGGGAGCAGGCGGTGGTGGCGCAGCAGCTGCACCGGCAGCACCTGCAGCAGAAGCAGCACCGGCTCCGGAAGCAGCGCCCGCAGAAGCAGCACCTGCACCTGCGGCAGCACCTGCAGCAGCGCCGGCGCCTGATGCTGATGCAACCAAAGACTTTAAGGCTATTAAGCTCGACCCTGAAGAGAAGAGCAGTCTTGAAGATGCTAAGGCAGGCGGCAAGAAACTGTACGGATTAAATGTTAAGATACAGGATTCCTGTATTCTTAAAGCAGCGAGAGCATTTCTTGTATTTAAGGGTATTGAAGAGATCGGTGAGATCGTCAAATCTGAGCCTTCAACCCAGGATATTGAGGATGAAAAATTCGAGTTAAACTTTAGCCTTATCATTTCTACAGATGAAGAGGATAAGGAAAAGGTTAAAGAGATAGTTAAGAGTGTTTCTGAAATTGAAGACTGTGAGATCGGTGACTACGATCCTGCAGCAGCAAGAAGCACAGAGGAAGAAGTTGCACCTGCAGCAGCTCCTGCACCAGCACCCGCAGCAGCACCTGCAGCTACTACAGCACCTGCAGCAGCTCCGGCAGCTAAACCTGCACCAGCACCTGCAAAGGATGCAGGCGGCAAGAAGCCTGTTGGTAAGCCTGTTGTTAACAGAACAGTTCGTGTAGATATTGAGAAGCTGGATGTCTTAATGAACCTGGTAAGTGAGCTTATCATTGCTAAGAACTCCCTTATTTCAGCAGCTAATTCTGCAGGAATTGTTAGCGGATCAGTAAATGAGCAGATTGAATACCTTGAGAGTGTAACTACCAACCTTCATGAATCAGTCATGAAAGTTCGAATGGTTCCTATTGAAAGTGTATTACAGAAGTTCCCGAGAATGATCCGTGACCTTAATAAACAGCTCGGCAAGACCATGGAACTGACCATGACCGGTGAAGATACTGAAATGGATAGAACTGTTGTAGACGAGATCGGTGATCCTTTGATGCACCTATTACGTAACAGTGCTGACCATGGTATCGAATCAGCTGAGATTCGTGCAGAGAGAGGAAAGACAGAGGAAGGACACATTTTCCTGCATGCATTCCAGGACGGTAACAGCGTTGTTATCGAGGTTGGTGATGATGGTAATGGTATTGATGCTGAGATCGTTAAGAACAAGGCTATTGAGAAGGGTATCGTAACAGCTGATGAAGCTGAGACACTTACAGAACAGCAGTGTGTAGATTTCCTTTTCCATCCCGGATTCTCTACTGCTAAGAAGGTAACTGAAGTATCAGGTCGAGGCGTTGGTCTTGACGTTGTTAAGTCCAAGATCGAATCACTGTCCGGTGAAGTTAGTGTTAAGACCAAGCTTGGTGAAGGAAGTACATGGCAGATCAGACTTCCTCTTACACTGGCTATTATCCAGGCACTTATGGTTGTAGTAGGAAATGAAAAATACGCAATTCCGCTTGATTCTATTCAGAGTATCGAGGATGTAGCACCTACTGATATTAAGACAGTCGAAAATAAGGAGGTTATTAATCTTAGAGGAAGTGTAACTCCTATCATTCGCGTTAGCAGAGCCCTTGATGCAGAGAGTTCAAAGAAAGAAGACGAAGATCTTGTTGTAGTTATAACTCGTAAGGGAGATCAGCAGTTTGGTCTTGTTATTGACGAGCTTATGGGTCAGCAGGAAATCGTTATCAAGCCTCTGGGAAGATATATGAGTAAGTGCCGCATGATTAGTGGCGCAACAATTCTCGGTGATGGCGAAATAGCTCTGATTCTTGATACAAATCAATTGGCATGATTGAAGAAAGGATGAGACGACGTTATGAATGAATTAAGAGATACACAAGATCTCGGCGAACTGGTCCAGTATATCATCATCAGACTTGGCGACGAGCAGTATGGAATAGATATTAAGTACATTGATAACATTGTACGTATGCAGCAGATCACAAGAGTTCCTCAGGTAGCTCATTATCTGAAGGGCGTTATCAACATCCGTGGTGTCATTGTTCCTGTTATGAGTCTTAGACTTAAGATGGAAATGGATGCTGATGAGATCACAGATAAGAGTAGAATCATCATCTTAAAGGCTGAGGAAGATACACTTATCGGTATCATCGTTGATCAGGTAAATCAGGTACTTACTCTTGGAAGTAAGAGTATTGAAAAAGTTACTTATTCAGCTGATAAGGGCGGAAAGAAGCTCAACAGCTACATAAGTGGAGTAGGTAAGTATGAAGGAGGCCTTGTATCTATTCTTGATCTTGGCATGGTAGAGATGGAAGAAGATAAGGCGAAGGCATAAGGAGGTATTTATTTGGGCGAGATGAGTTTGGACAATCTGTCCAGTCAATATTTTGACGTATTAAAAGAATTAGGAAATATTGGTGCAGGTAATGCGACTACAGCTCTTGCACAAATGCTTAATAAGAAGGTAGATATGTCTGTTCCCCAGGTAAAACTCCTTGATTTTAAGGATGTTGGAGACCTTATGGGCGGCGCTGAGCAGATAATGACAGGTATTTATCTGAGCGTTGAGGGTGATATCAACGGAAGTATCATGTTCCTTCTACCCATGAAATCAGCAAGACACATTGTTGACCTTCTAATGGGACAGACCGGAAAAAGTGAAGAAGAGGGCTTTGATGAGACTGAGTTATCAGCCATTAAGGAAGTAGGTAATATTATTACCGGTTCATATCTGAACTCCCTTTCAATGATAACCAATCTGAAACTCCTTCCGTCAGTACCTTTTATTGCTATCGATATGGCAGGTGCAATCCTTTCTGTTCCTGCAATCGAGTTCGGCATGATGGGTGATAAGATCCTTCTTATCGAGACAAGCTTTTTTGATACGGAAACCCTGAGTGGATACTTTATTCTTTTACCTGATGTGGAAGGTTACGGTAAGATTCTGTCATCGCTTGGAATGGGCGATATGACCACGAGCTAAAGGAGCACAGTGAATGAGCCAGATAATCAAGGTTGGTATGGCCGATTTGAATATTTGCGTCAGCCCTGATGGCATCACGACACTGGGCCTTGGTTCCTGTGTCGGAATTGCACTCAGAGACCCGGTTACAAAAATCGGTGGCTTGGCGCATGTCATGCTTCCGGATTCCAAGGAGATAAAGAATAATTCCAACATTCCAAAGTTTGCTGATACCGGAATTGAAGAGCTCGTTAAGCAGGTTGTGGCGAAGGGAGCAAATAGGAGCAGGCTTGTGGCAAAGATTGCAGGTGGTGCTCAGATGTTTGCTTTCAGTTCAGGAAACGCAACCATGCGTGTTGGCGAGAGAAATGTCGCTGCGTCGCTTAAAAAACTAAAGGAGCTCAATATACCGGTTTTAGCTCAGGATACGGGCGATTCGTATGGACGAACAGTTATTTTCTATCCGGAGAATGGTGATTTCGTTATAAGGGCTGTAGGTAGACCGGAAAAAACAATATGAGTAAAGAAGACGAAGAAATCGTTGAAGAAAATTTAGAAGAAGAAAAAAAGAGCAAAAAGAAAAAGAAGGAAGTAAAGAAGAACTACGAGATCATAGTAGAGGCTCCAAAGACCAAGCTGATAGCAGCTATCGTTATGCTCTCAGGAGGATTGATTGTTGCAGTAATTACAGCAATTCAGGGGTATGAAACCACTCTGTGGCTCAAGACTCTTATCTTTGCTTTGGTGATTTTTCTTATTGCCGGACTTTTGCTTGAGTGGATGGTAACGCATTTTGTCAACATGAATCAGGCAAGGGACGATGCGATTGCCGCTCAAGAAGAGGCTATTGCTGCCAGAGAGGCAGATGAACTTGCTGCACAGGAAGCTGCGGCAGCTGCTGCAGAAGCGGAGGCTGCACTTCTTGCTGAGCAGGAGAGTGAAGATAACGACAATGTACTGCAAGGGGAATATGACCCCTTCGGGGAAAGCGACGAATTTGATGATCTTTGATCATAATTCGTGACAGGGACTTATTAGCATGGATGAAGCGGGAAAGAATAAGCTTTGGAGCGAATACCAAAAGTGTAAAACACCTGAGCTTAGAGAAAAACTTATTTTAGAGTATGCCCCGCTGGTTAAGCTTGTGGCGGGCAGACTCTCCATGTATTTAGGTTTTAATGTGGAATACGATGATCTGGTAGGGTATGGCATTTTTGGACTCATTGATGCCATTGATAAGTTTGACCTTATGAAGGATGTCAAGTTTGAAACCTATGCCAGTGTCAGAATCAGAGGCGCGATCCTTGATCAGATAAGGAAGATGGACTGGATTCCCAGGACTATCAGACAAAAGCAAAAGAAGATCGAGTCTGCTATTCATGACATTGAGAGGGAAAGCGGACATCCTGCAAGTGATTCTGAGATTGCCACAAAACTGGGTATTACTGAAGATGAATACCTTAACTGGCAAAATCAGATGAAGGTCACAGGCGTCGTATCCTTAAACGAGTTTATGGAGCAGGGAAGCGATGTACCTGAGGATACCAATAATCTGGCATCCAGCTTTGAAAAGCCCGAGGAGGCTATTGAAAAAGAAGAGCTTAAGAAGATGCTTGCAGAGAGTCTTGAGCTTTTAACAGACAAAGAGAAGAAGGTTATTCTTTTGTATTATTATGAGGAGCTAACACTTAAAGAAATCAGTAATGTTCTTGAGGTATCAGAATCAAGAGTCTCTCAGCTCCACACCAGAGCCCTTCAGAAAATGAGAGAAAAGCTCGGAAAATATATGGGAATACTTACTGATTTGCATTAAGACAAAACTAAAAGGGGATGACAATATGAATGGTTATTTCCAACTTGTTATTTCGCCTAATTCGACCGGTATTAAGGTTTTTGCGCCTACGGATGGCGGAGATAAACTTAAGTATGATGATGTAAAAGAGTATCTGGACGATCGCTCCATAAGATTTACACCTGCTGTTTTGAACGACGCATTAACAGAAGGCTCTGGAAAGCTGGTAATTTTAAATGACGATACGGCTTTTCCTGAAAGAGAAAGCTATAGGCTTACAATAACCAGAGACAAAATGGAGGCTATCGCTTATTTCTATGCTCCTTCTGAAGGTGCAGAGCTTATGACTGCGAAGGAATTTATTGAAGATCTGGCATACAGAAATATTACTTCAGGAATAAATACGGAAGCCATACAGAATTTCTTTACTCACAGGGATTATTGCAAAGACATAACAATTGCAAAGGGAAGAAAAGTCAGAGAAGGATGCGATGCCAAGATTGAGTATTCCTTCAAGACTAACCTTAGAGCAAAGCCAACCATGCGTGAAGATGGAAGTGTGGACTATTTTAACTTAAATATTATTAACCATGTAAAAAAAGGTGATCAGCTGGCGGTTCTTATTCCGGAGGATCCCGGAGACCCCGGTGAAAATATCTATGGTGATATTTTAAAACCCCATGGAGTAAAGACAAAGAAACTGGTGGCCGGAAAGAATACAAAGCTCTCCGAGGATGGGCTTGTTCTTTCTGCTGAGGCAGACGGACATGTCACATTAAAAGACGGAAAAGTTACTGTTAGTAACGTTATACAGTTTGAAAATGTTGATGTTTCAACAGGAAACATTGATTATGACGGAAGCGTTGAAGTTAAGGGAACTGTTGCTTCAGGCTTTTCCATTAAAGCCGGTGCCAATATTATCGTAAAAGGAATAGTAGAAGGTGCTTCTCTTACAGCAGGAAGTGATATTATCCTTGAAAAAGGCATAAACGGCATGACCAAGGGCGATGTAAAGGCCGGTGGAAATATCATTACCAAATTTATCGAAAATGCAAAAGTAACTGCCAAGGGAAGTATCAACGCAGACTGCATCATGCATTCTACAGTTGCTGCCGGAACTGAGATCACCGTTAGTGGTAAGAAGGGATTTATTGTCGGCGGGAAAGTTACAGCTACAGATAAGATAACTGCCAAGATTCTTGGAAGTGAGATGGGTGCCAATACTGTAGTAGAAGTTGGCGCTGATCCCAATATGAAGGTAAGGATAAAAGAGCTTGTTAAGGCAAAGGACGAGGCTGAAAAGAAGCTTGAAAATATAAAGCCTACAGTTGAAGCCATAACAAAGCGCTTAAAGAGCGGAGCAAAGCTTACACCTGATCAGACAAGGCAGGCTCAGCAGCTTATTACTATGAATAAGGTCCTTACTTCCCAGATAGAGAAGAACACCTCTGAGCTTGAGGAACTTCAGCAAAAACTTGCTGATTCAAAGGATTCTTATGTTGTTGTTGAGGGTACGGCATATCCGGGCCTTACGATTCAGATTGGTGATCAGGTTACTACACTTAAATCTGCGTCTCAGTATTGCAGATTTGAGCTTAGGGATGGCTATGTAAAGAGTGGACCGATTTGATTTGAAACAGTGGTATACAATTTATTTGTTTTAGCCGATATAATGATATGAAAAGGGGGATAGCAGGAAAGCAGGTTCAGAAGGGAGCGAGCTATGTCAATAAACAGGATAGATTTTCAAGGGGCACTTGCAAGGACAAATGACTTCTCGCAAATTAAACAGAATGAAGATAACAAGGTTGTAACAGACCAGAATGCCTTCCAGACCGAGTTCAAAAAAGAAGTCGATCAGAAGGCTAATTCTGTTAACCAAAAAGAGAACGTTAACCAGAACCAGGAAAAGTTTGATGCCAAGGATAAGGGCAAAAATGAGTACCAGGGTAATGGTGGCAAGAACAGGGGACAGCAGCATACAAAAGAAAGCATGGAAAAGCTTGCAGAAAGCATCATCGGTTCTGACGGGCGCCCTTTAGATATGCATATTTCCTCAGGGTTTGACTTCAAAATCTGAACAATTTATAATTACTATATAGTGTATTTCCATTGGGAGGAAGACACAAACTAGCGAGTGGGGAAATTATGATTAGTGTAACGGAAATTATTTTGATCGCCGTCGGGATCCTGGCGGTTATATTAGGCTATCTTATTCCGGCAGGTTCAGAGAAAATGAACGATGCCGACCTTAGTATGAACGAACAGAAGGTTTCGGAAATGGTTCGTCGTGCTATCCAAAATTCTCAAGGTCAGATTGATGACATGCTTGATGATTGTATGGAAGATGCAATCAACAAGGCAGAGCGCGCTATGGACAGAGTTACCAATGAAAAAATGTCTGCCATCAGCGAATATTCTGATACTGTCATGAATGATATCCACAGAAATCATGATGAAGTAATGTTTATGTATGACATGCTTAATGATAAGCATAAGAACCTCAAAAACACTGTTTCTGAGGTAGATCGTGCTGCAAAAGAAGTTAAGCAGACGGCCAAAGAAGTAGTAGAAACTGTGGAACAGGCTGAGAGCGCAGCAAAGGAACTTTCTGCAAGAGAATTATCTGCAAGGAGCGAAGTTCAGGCTGTATATCGTCCTGAGAGGGAAGTGGTTTATACAGAACCTAAAAAAACATACGAACCTTCATATGAAAATACTTATGAAAAAACCTATGAAGATACCTATGAAGATCCTCATAAGGATGGGCCAGCTGCCGAGGAGTTTTCATCTCTTACGGATATCCTTGACAGAGCTGATGCAGCTGCTGCAGCCAAAACTCAGAATAAGGTTATCGGAAGCGTAGATGATGAGGACTATCTTGACGATGAGACCCAGGAAGAAATTCCTGTAGAAGCTTCTGAACTTGATGATGAGGACGGATTTGACGGTTTTAAAGAAGAAAACAGAATTGCCAGAGAGGAAGAAGAAAATGCAGCTAATGAAGTTGCTGATCTCTCTGAAGATATTGAAGAAGAGTCTGTATCTGCCAAGGTTGTTTCTATAGAAGAGGCATCGAGGAAGAAGGCTCCCCGCAGAGAGGAAGCTGTACCTGAAAAGACAGAAACAAACGGAAATGATCCTATTACAAGAAATCAGAGAATTCTTGATATGCATAAAGCCGGAAAGTCAGCAGTTGTTATAGCAAGGGAGCTGAGACTTGGAATAGGTGAAGTTAAGCTTGTTATTGATCTTGCGGGAAAACATAACAAGAAAAACAGAAGTTCAATTATTTAATAAAGAATACCAAATTTGCTTAATATTTCTTACATGAGGGTGTGAAAAAAGCTATGAAACTAAAATATTACTTACGCGGAATGGGACTAGGCGTGTTACTTACCGCGATCATTATGGGAGTTGCCCTTGGCGGCTCCGGTAAAAAGGTAAGCGATGCGGAAGTCAGACAAAGAGCAAAGCAGCTTGGGATGGTAGAGGCAGAGAGCACTTTGTCCGAGTATTCCGAAGCGGCTAAAAGCTCTGAGGAGGAGGCAAATGCTAACGCTACATCCGATCAGGCGATGGATAAAAAGGGAGAAGAAGAGACTGAAAAAGTCGACGAAGGGATCTCTACGTCAGGTGAATCAGTTTCGGAAGTGGCTTCGAAGGAGAAAGAGAATGCGTCCCTTGGAAAAAGCAGCGAGAGCGTTGAAGCCGAAGCGGATATTGCAATGGCTGAAAAAAGCTCCGAAAATGCTGCCAGCACAGATAGTATCTTTTCTGAAAAGCCTGCAGAAGTAAGTAATGAAGTAAAAGAAGAAAAAACAGAAGAAAAGCCGGAGGAAACATTAGAGGCTGCAGATAATAATAAAGTTGAAGCAACTGTTGCTGAAAAGACCGAAGAAAAACAGGAAGAGAAGCAGGAAGAAATTAAGGAAGAAAAACCTGTAGAAAACCAGGAGGCGCAGGCGGTAGAAGGTGAGGCGCCTGTCCGGGAACAGACAGAGGTAGCTTCAAGCGAGACTCCGGAACTTAGCTATACGGTTGTGGTTCTTCCATCCGGAAGCGGCTCTGACAGATGTGCAGTAGTTTTAAGAGATGCTGGAATTGTTGATGATGCTTTAGCTTTTAATAAGTATCTGGTTGACAGAGGCATAGACAGGAAGATAAGATCAGGTACGAAGCAGATTCCCAAGGGATCTTCTTACGAAGAGATTGCTGCTATAATTACCAGATAAAAAAGAATATTTACTAATATAATGTGGTATTAAGAATTTAGTGTTGTCAAAAGCCCGAAAACATGGTATTCTAATGAAGCTGTGAGTTTTTCGGGCTTTAACTATGCCCAAAAACAGGCAGTGTAACAAATAAACACGCATATCCTTATTTTATCCGGTGTTTCGACCAGGTCGGAATAGGATGAATGCCTATTGCAGGAATTACGCGACTGCAGATCCATGGGTAAAGATGTGCGGAAGATTAACCAAACGGAGGTAATAAAATGAGCGTTGTATCAATGAAACAGTTACTTGAAGCAGGTGTACATTTTGGTCACCAGACAAGAAGATGGAACCCTAAGATGGCTCCTTACATCTTCACAGAGAGAAATGGTATCCACATCATCGATCTTCAGAAGTCAGTTGTAAAGGTTGACGAGGCTTACAAGGCAGTATTCGAGATCGCATCACAGGGTGGTACAATCCTTTTCGTTGGAACAAAGAAGCAGGCACAGGACGCTGTTAAGACAGAGGCTGAGCGTTGCGGTATGTACTATGTAAACGAGAGATGGCTTGGCGGTATGCTTACAAACTTCCGCACAATCCAGAGCAGAATCGATCGTCTCAAGAAGCTTGAGAAGATGCAGGAAGACGGAACATTCGATGTTCTTCCCAAGAAGGAAGTTGCTCAGCTCAAGAAAGAGTACGAGAAGCTTGATAAGGTTCTTGGCGGAATCCGCGACATGAAGAGAATTCCTGATGCTATTTTCGTAGTAGATCCTAAGAAGGAAAGAATCTGCATCCAGGAGGCTGAGGCACTTGGAATCACACTTATCGGTATCGGTGATACAAACTGTGATCCTGAAGAGCTTGATTTCATCATCCCTGGTAACGACGATGCTATTCGTGCAGTTAAGCTTCTTGTTGGCAAGATGGCAGATGCTGTTATCGAGGCTAATCAGGGTGCTGAGAATCTCACATCTGATGAGCAGGTTGCAGAGGAAGAGGTTGCTGAGACAGAGGAGTAATTCCTACTATCCGGTAAAAAATAATATCTTGGAGGATTAAATAGATGGCTATCACAGCAGCAATGGTTAAAGAGTTACGTGAGTCTACCGGCGCAGGTATGATGGAGTGCAAGAAGGCTCTTACTGAGACTAACGGAGATATGGACGCAGCAGTTGAGTTCCTTAGAAAGAACGGTCAGGCTAAGGCTGAGAAGAAGGCTAGCAGAATCGCAGCTGAAGGTCTTACAAGAATCGCAGTTAAGGATGACAAGACAGCAGCAGTTGTAGAAGTAAACTCAGAGACAGACTTCGTTGCTAAGAATGAGCAGTTCCAGAATTTCGTTGAGGCAGTTGCAAAGCAGGCTGTTGAGTCTGATTCTAAGGATATGGACAGCTTCATGGCTGAGAAGTGGAACGCAGATGCTTCTAAGACAGTTCAGGAAGCACTTATCGACATTACAGCAGTTATTTCTGAGAAACTTAGCATCCGTCGTTTTGAGAAGGTTGTAGCTGAGAACGGAATCGTTGTTCCTTACGTTCACGGCGGCGGAAGAATTTCAGTTCTTGTAGAGGCTGATACAGATGTTGTTAACGATAACATCAAGGAAGCTGTAAAGAACGTAGCAATGCAGATTGCAGCTCTTTATCCTAAGTATGTAGATATGAACGATGTTTCTGAAGAGTTCAGAAACCACGAGAAGGAGATCCTTCTTGCTCAGGCATTAAAGGAGAACGAAGAGCTTCCTGAAGGAAAGAGAAAGCCTCAGAACATCATCGAGAAGATGCTTGACGGACGTCTCCAGAAGGAGCTTAAGGAAATCTGCCTTAACCAGCAGCCTTATGTTAAGGCTGAAGATGGAAAGCAGACTGTTGCTCAGTATATAGCTCAGGTTGCTAAGGATAACGGTGCAAACCTTTCAATCAAGCGTTTTATCCGTTTCGAGACTGGCGAAGGTATCGAGAAGAGAGAAGAGAACTTTGCAGAAGAAGTTGCAAAGCAGGCAGGAATGCAGTAATCTCTTGGATTCTAAATGGTAATTTATATGTGCCCTTGCTGTAATTTACGGCAAGGGCATTTACTAAAGTTGGGGAGATTATCACATTGGTAAATTCAGTAAATTTAAAGGGAACTAGTTCCGGAATGATATTGGAGCTGGATCCTGAGATTTCTTTTGATGAGCTGAAAGGTGATATTGCCAATAAATTTAAGGAGAATAAAAACTTTCTGGGGAGTTCTATGATGGGCCTTCTTATAAAGGGAAGGACTATTGATGACAGCGAGGAAGAGGAGATTCTTAAACTGATAAGTGATAATTGCAATATCAAGATAAGCTGCGTGTTAAAAGAAGATCCCGATTTAGACAAAATTTTTCTTGGTTACGTAAGTAACACTGAGAATAAAGAAATTCCAAACAAAGAATTAGATAGTGAAAACAAAGTGGAATTGGCAACAGAGGCAGACTCTGAGGTGGGCGATTTATTACCGAATTCAGCATTTATCTATTCCGGAAATTTAAGGAGCGGCCAATCCATTTCTGATAGAAGAAGTGTGGTTGTCATGGGTGATGTAAAGCCCGGCGCAACTGTTACATCAGATGGTTCCATATTTGTTTTGGGAGCACTTAGAGGAAGCGCCTTTGCAGGTGCCAGCGGTGATGAAAAGGCATTTGTTTTTGCTTTGGATCTTGATCCTCTGCAGATTAGAATTTCAAATGCAATTGCCATATCTCCCGATTCTGAAAAGGGACCGAAATTAAAAGTTAGAAGATTTAGAAAAAAGCCTGATGAGAAAGCTTCTGAGGTAGCCTATATTCTTGACGGACATGTGGTTAAGGATAGCTATGGATTATCTTTTTTGCGTAATCATTTAGGTGCAAAATAATATAAAAATAGTATAAAATAGTAATTACAAATACTTTTGGGAGGACTTGTATGGGCGAAGTTATAGTTGTTACTTCCGGTAAGGGCGGTGTTGGTAAGACAACCACTACTGCAAATATTGGTACCGGTCTTGCAAAACTAAATAAAAAGGTTGTACTTATTGATACAGATATAGGTCTTAGAAATCTTGACGTGGTTATGGGACTTGAGAACCGTATAGTCTATAACCTTGTTGATGTTGTTGAAGGAAGCTGCAAAGTCAAGCAGGCTATGATCCGAGATAAGAGATTTGATAATCTTTTCCTTCTTCCTGCAGCACAGACTAAGGATAAGACAAGCGTTACTCCTGATCAGATGAAGAAGCTTGCAGAGGAACTCAAGGCAGAATTTGATTATGTAATCATGGATTGTCCTGCAGGTATTGAGCAGGGATTCAAGAATGCCATTGCAGGAGCAGAGAGAGCTATTGTTGTTACTACTCCTGAAGTTTCTGCTGTAAGAGATGCTGATAGAATCATCGGCCTTCTCGAGGCAAATGAGATTGGAAAGACTCAGCTTATTGTTAACAGATTAAGACCTGACATGGTTAAGCGTGGCGATATGATGAGCGCTGAGGATGTTATTGATATCCTTGCTGTTGACCTTGTTGGCGTGGTACCGGATGATGAGAGCATTGTAGTTGCTACAAATAACGGTGAGCCTCTTGCAGGTGACAGTTCACTTGCCGGACAGGCATATATGAATATCTGCAGACGTATTCTTGGAGAGTCTGTGCCTCTTCTTAGTCTTGATGATAAGAAAGGGCTTTTTAAAGCACTTGCAGGTGTTTTTCGTAAATCATAAGGGGGACAAGATATGAAGCTGACGGATATTTTTAAGAAAAAGACTTCAAGCGAAATGGCAAAGGACAGACTTAAGCTCGTTCTTGTTTCTGACCGTTCAAGCTGTTCTCCTGAAATCATGGACAGGATTAAGAATGACATTTTAGAAGTTCTTTCTAAATATGTTGAAGTTGATCAGGCGGGTCTTGATATAAAGCTTACCCAGATGGATACTGAGGGGGCTGACAGCGATAACAAGAGCGTACCTGCACTTTATGCAAATATTCCGATCAAGAATATGAAGCATACAAGCAATTAAGTTTTTAAGAGAGCGATAATCAAAAAAAGATTATCGCTTTTTCACTTATTCCAAGCGGGTTTTGAGTATATATTAAATCGTACCACTTACAAGAAGGCATATTTAAGCCTAAATTAGAAAATGTAATATCACCATTGTACAAATATCATATATGGGTTATTATAAAGAAGTACAGATAATTTGTGTACAATTTTATTTTAAAAGAGGGTAAAAATATGGCAAAAACAGAACAGAAAGACAAGGAATATGAAGGACTAAAGCTGGAGAATCAGATTTGCTTTCCACTATATGCATGCTCAAAGGAGATTATCAGAGCATATAAACCATTTCTTGATGAAATAGATCTTACATATACCCAGTACATTACAATGATGGTTCTTTGGGAGAAGAAGGAGATGAATGTTAAGACTCTTGGCGAGAATCTGTTTCTTGATTCCGGAACCCTTACTCCTGTGCTTAAAAAGCTTGAATCTAAGGGCTTCTTAAAGAGAACACGCTCAAAGTCTGATGAAAGAAATCTTCTGGTATCCATTACTAAAGAGGGAGAGGCTCTTAAGGAGAAAGCAAAAGACGTTCCGGAGAAGATTGGAAAGTGCGTTTGCTTAGACAGTGATGACGCTAAAGAACTGTATCGACTCCTGTATAAAGTTATCGAGAATATCCGCTAAAAAAAAATACATATAAATTTGTGTTTTTTATAACAAATTTTTTATCAAAAACCGCGTATTTTGTGATAGTATAGTAAAGGCGAAAATTCGTTAAAATTTTATCCTGAAAGGGGTGGAGATTCCTTGACAATATCTATTTTAAGTGCAGTGAAGTTTTTGATACTGTTTCCGTTCGTCATGGCGGTACTCATGTTCCTTGTAAAAAAGGCTTCATTGTTACGCAATCTTATCGCTGTAGTAGGAGGCTTTTCTATTATGGCAACAGCCATCATGGTTGGTATCAGAGTTTTAAGTATGAAGGGTGTAACCCATAATACATATCTCACCAATACAGAGGCTATTGATCACGTTATCATGGGTGGAGAGATTCTCCTTATGTGTATCGTGTTCTTCCTTAGCATCAAGTACAAAAAGTACTATGCTATCTTACTTTCACTTATCGGAACGGTTCCGGTTCTTTGGATGGATCTTTCCGGTAATGCTGTAGAAGGCTTCGCGCATCTTCGTGTGGACTTCCTTTCTGCAGTAATGATTCTTATTGTTGGTATCGTAGGTATCCTTATATGCATCTATGCATGCGGATACATGAAAGATTACCATCACCATCACACAGAGGTTGCAGACAGATCCAACTATTTCCTGGCTCTTCTTTTTGTATTCGTAGGAGCTATGTTTGGTCTTATTGTTTCAGATAACCTCGGATGGATCTATTTCTTCTGGGAAATCACCAGCGTATGTTCATTCCTTCTTATCGGTTATACAAGAACAGAAGAAGCTGTTAACAACAGCTTTAGAGCTCTGTGGATGAACCTTCTTGGTGGTTGCGGATTTGGATTTGCACTTATGGTTGCAAACATGCACTTTGGCATTGCAAATTTAAGTCAGCTTACATCAATCGTTCCCAGACAGAACATGTTTGTAATGGTTCCTGTAACACTTATGGCATTTGCAGCTCTTACAAAGAGTGCTCAGTTCCCGTTCTCAAGATGGCTTCTTGGAGCGATGGTTGCACCTACTCCCAGTAGTGCACTTTTGCACTCAGCTACAATGGTAAAGATCGGTGTGTATATGCTTATCCGTCTTTCTCCTATGCTTAAGGGCACATTTACAGGCGTTATGATCACTGTAATCGGTGGATTCACATTCTTTGCAGCATCACTTCTTGCAATTACTGTTAGCGATGGTAAGAAGGTTCTTGCATACTCAACAATTTCAAACCTTGGTCTTATTACAGCCTGCGCAGGTACAGGTACAACGGAAGGTGTTTGGGCAGCTACAATGCTTATTCTCTTCCATGCTGTATCTAAGTCACTTCTGTTCCAGACTGTTGGTGATATCGAGAACTGCATGCATAGCCGTGACGTAGAAGATATGCATGGTCTTATCATCAAGCTTCCTAAGCTTGCATTTATCATGATCATCGGTATCTGCGGAATGTTCATGGCTCCCTTCGGAATGCTTGTTTCAAAGTGGGCAGCTCTTAAGTCGTTCGTAGATTCAAATTCAGTTTGGCTTGTTCTTTTCCTTGTATTTGGTTCAGGTTCTACACTTTTCTACTGGGCAAAATGGCTTGGAAAGATTTGTACAGTTATCCATCAGTCATATGAGCTTGAGGATATTACACCCAGAAGTGAGATGATCTCACTTGTTCCTCTTACATCTATGATTGTAGTTATGTGTTTTGCATTCCCCTGGATGTCTGATCACATGATTCAGCCTGTACTTAATGAGGCATATCATAAGAATATTCCGAATGTAATCGGCGGCTCAGATGTAGTTATCATGATGATCATGGTTGCTATGATCTTTATCATTCCTATTGGAAGCCGTTTCCTTGCAATCGGTAAGAAGAGTAAGATGACCATGTCATATGTAGCAGGTGTAAATGCAGGTGACGACCGTCACTATATCGACTCCTTTGGTAAGGAGAGACCGCTTTACATGTCTAACTGGTATATGACAGATTATTTCGGTGAGGACAAGCTCCTTGCACCCAGCATTGTAATTTCTGCAATAATCGTAATTGTAATGCTGATTATCGTTGTCGGAGGTGCTTTCTGATGGCTATGACAGTACTTAAAGTTGCTTTATATATTTTACTTGCTCCTATTTTAGGAGGACTTATGGAAGGTCTGGACAGAGTAGTATCTGCCAGAATGCAGGGCAGACAGGGTCCGCCCCTCCTTCAGCCTTTTTATGATGTTTATAAGCTTCTTGCAAAGCAGACAACTGTTGTTAACAGTATTCAGATTCTCTTTGTAATTGCTTATCTTATCTTTACAATTTTCACAGGTTCACTGTTCTTTGGCGGTGGAGATATGCTTCTTGTATTCTTCGCTTTATCTATGTCAGAGGTTATGATGGTCCTTGCTGCTTATTCAACAAACGGACCTTACAGTGCACTTGGTGCTAACCGTGAGCTTTTACAGATGATGTGCTACGAGCCCATGATTCTTCTTGTAGCTATCGGCTTCTATGAAGTAAGCGGAAGCTTCATGGTAAATGACCTTATAAAGGTAGACAGCCCTGCAGTGTTTAAGATTCCCGGAATGCTTATCGGTTTCTTATTCATACTTACAATTAAGTTTAGAAAGTCTCCTTTTGATATGAGTACATCTCATCATGCACATCAGGAGATGGTTAAAGGTCTTACATCTGATATCTCAGGTAACAACCTTGCATTCTATGAGATAGCAGAGTGGTATGATCAGGTACTTATGATGGGTATTGTTGCTATGTTCTTTATCTGCAAGAACCCTGTAAGTATCATCGTTGCAATCGTTGCATGCGTGATTTTCTATTTGATGGAAACACTCATTGATAATGTGTTCCCTCGTGTAAAATACATGGCAATGCTTATTTCAAGCTGGGTAGTGATCCTTGTTGCAGCGGGAACAAATTTGTTAATCTTAAGTGTATTAGACTAAAGGAGATATTATGAAAATTTCGAAATCACCTTGGGTGTTACATTATGATGGATCAAGTTGCAACGGCTGCGATATCGAAGTACTTGCAACAATGACTCCTCTTTATGACGTAGAGAGATTTGGAATTATAAATACAGGTAATCCCAAGCATGCTGATATCCTTCTTTTGACAGGTGGTATAAATGCTCAGACAGCTCCTGTTGTCAGACAGCTTTATAATCAGATGCCTGATCCTAAGGTAGTTATTGCTTGTGGTATCTGTTCATGTGACGGAGGTATCTTTAAGGATTGTTACAACATCCTTGGAGGTTCTGATAAAGTCGTTCCGGTTGATGTATATGTTCCGGGATGCGCTGTTCGCCCTGAGGCTCTTATTGATGGTGTTGTTAAGGCACTGGCAATCCTCGAGGAGAAGAGAGTTAAGGTTAAGGAATCTATGAAGCAGGGTTACTGTACAGTAGATTACAGCAAGATTGCAGTTCGTATGAAGGCTGAGGATTATGATCCTGCGACTCAGTACGATGCAGTTCTTACTGAGGAAGCTCTTCGCGAGCAGGCAGAGCAGAAGATTGCTCAGACAGCTAAGCCTGCACCTAAGCCGGCAACTCCTGCAGCAGCACCTGCAGCAAAGCCCGCAGCTGATGCGGCAGCAACTAAAGAAGGAGGAAACGCCTGATGAATTGTGAATTTAAAATGGTAAGGGCGGAAGAGATCATAGACGAAGCACAGAGACTTCATTATGATGGTTATCATCTTATGCAGCAGTGTGCAACAAGAACAGAGACAGGCTATGAACTCGTTTATACCTTCGGAAAAGCTCTTGATGTATTACAGGTTAAGATAATACTCGATACAGATCAGCCCATTAACAGTATAAGCCATGTATTCCCTTGTGCTTTCCTGTATGAGAATGAAATGCATGATCTGTTTGGCGTAGATATCAAGATGATCAGTCTTGACTATAAGGGTTCATTCTATAGAACAGCTATAGAGACACCATTTAAGTAATTTGAATTTAAAGAATAAGGAGAAATTATGTCAACAAGAAGTGTGATTCCTTTTGGACCTCAACATCCTGTTCTTCCGGAACCCATTCATCTTGATCTGGTTTTAGAGGACGAGAAGGTTGTTCAGGCAATACCTTCAATAGGTTTTATACACCGTGGATTGGAAAAGCTTGTAGATAAAAAGGATTTCCATGAAATGGTTTATGTAGCAGAGCGTATCTGCGGTATCTGTTCTATGGGACACGGCCTTGGATACTGTGATGCTGTAGAGCATATTATGGATCTTGAGATCCCTGACAGAGCAAAGTTCCTTAGAACTATGCTTTCAGAGCTTTCACGTATTCATTCACATATGCTTTGGCTTGGTCTTTTAGCTGATGCTTTTGGATTTGAGTCACTTTATATGGAATGCTGGAGAATCCGTGAAGAGGTTCTCGATATGTTTGAGATCGCTACAGGCGGTCGTGTAATCTTCTCAATCATGAAGATTGGTGGATTAAGACGTGACCTTCCTGATGACATGCTTGCAGATTTCAGACAGAGACTTGATAAAATCGAGGAGCAGCTCAAGGTTGTGGCTAAACCTTTCTATGATGATGTAGCTGTTAAGAATCGTCTTGTAGGTGTTGGTATCCTTACACCTGAGAAGGCTGACCTTCTTGGAACAGCAGGACCTTTCCTTCGTGCAAGTGGTATCGCAAGAGATATCAGATCTACTGAAGGATACTGTGCATATGATCAGATTGAGTTTGAGCCTATCATCAGCACAGGCTGCGATTCTTACGCAAGAACTGAAGTAAGAATCAAGGAAATCTTCCAGGCTATCGATATTGTCCGTCAGTGTATTGATAAGATGCCTGCAGGTGCAGTTGATGTTCCTGTTAAGCCTAATCAGTTCCCTAACGGTGAATACATGACCAGAATAGAGCAGCCCAGAGGTGAAGCTCTGTATTATGTAAAGGCAAATGGAAGTAAGTTCATCGACAGAATGAGAGTTAGAACTCCCACATTTGCAAATATCCCTGCACTTGTTGAGGTTATGGCAGGTTGTGACCTTGCAGATGTTCCGATTCTGGTGCTTACAATTGATCCTTGTATCAGTTGTACAGAGAGATAATTTATATTCAAATTGGATTTTGCCATGAATATATGTAAGAAAGAAGGTAGGAAGATTTGAGTCTTGTTAATTTTAATAAAACAGTAATTAAAAACTTATTCTCCAAGCCGGCCACCAGAAAATATCCCTTTGAACCAAAGGTATATCCGGAGCGTACACGTGGACATGTGGTAAATGACATGGATGTTTGTGTACTTTGTGGACTTTGCTCCATTAAGTGCCCTACACATGCAATCACTGTTGATAAAGCAGCAAAGACCTGGTCAATCAGACCTATGAGCTGTATCCAGTGCAGAAGCTGTGTAGACAACTGCCCTAAGAAGTGCCTGTCTATGGATACTCAGTTCACTGAGCCCGGCTCTGAGAAGCTTACAAAGACCTTCCCTCAGTCAGAGAAGGCTATTGCAGCTCAGGAAGCTCTTATGAAGGCCGCTAAGGAACGTGCCGCCGCAGCAGCCGCTGCAAAGGCAGCTCAGGCAGGTAATGCAGCTAATGCTAATCCTGTAGCAAACGCAGCTCCTGCAGCTCAGGCACCTGCTCAGCCCGCAGCAGAGAAAAAGGACGAATAATAAATGAAAGCTCTTATCCGTGTTACCGGTGCTGTACAGGGAGTTGGGTACAGGCCTTTTGTAGCAAAGCTAAGTTATGAATACAAGCTTAAGGGTGAGGTTAAAAACGTAGGAGGTATAGTTGAGATCCTTGCTGAGGCAGATAGGGATGTTATTTATTCCTTTGCCGATAGACTAAGGACAGACTGCCCTCCGGGAAGTATCATTCTTGATATTTCAGTTTATGAGCTTAATGAAAATGGAAAGCCGGAAGGTCCTTGTGACCATTCCGGTTTTCATGCTGTAAAAGAGAAGTATTCTGACTTTAGAATTGTTAAAAGTGGTAAAGAAAACAGAATAAACGGTTTGTATGTTTTTCCGCCGGATATAGGTATCTGCGCCGAATGCTCCAGGGAACTTTTGGATGAAGATGACAGGAGATATAGGTATCCGCTTATTAGTTGTGCCTCCTGCGGGCCAAGGTACAGCATTTTAAATTCTATTCCCTATGATAGAGAAACAACTACCATGGAATCTTTTAAAATGTGCCCTAAATGCGAAGCTGAGTATGCAGCGGGAAGAAGAATGCATGCACAGACTATATCTTGTCATGACTGCGGACCTCAGGTTTCATTTTCTTTTTGCAATGCTTCTAATAATTCTAAGGAAGCAGAAGACTATTTAAAATGCGCCTCTGACATAATAAAAAATGGCGGTATTATCGGAATAAAAGGCGTAGGCGGCTACCAGCTTGCAGCTGATCCTTATAATGAAAAGGCAGTTGAAAGGCTTAGACTTATAAAGGGCAGGGAACAAAAGCCCTTTGCTGTTATGTTTGAATCTGCAGAGCAGATAGAGAACTATTGCCATGTGTCTAAGACAGAGAGAGAATATTTACAGTCTCTTGCAAGACCTATTGTTTTACTTGATAAGAAGTCTGATATAAAGAATGATTTTGCCTATAATGTATCAATGGACTCAAGGCAGATTGGTGCCTTCTTACCATCAAGCGGTATACATGAGCTTTTGATAAGAGAGACCGGAGCGCTGATTGTTACTAGTGGTAATTATTCATCACAGCCTATGATCATAGATGATAATGAATATGCAGAAGTTTTTGCAGGTAAAATAGATGGTATTATTACCTATGACAGGCAGATACTTCGCCCCCTGGATGATTCTGTAATGCAGGTTATAAGACTTTCTGATGGCAGGGAAGTTCCCAGGTTTATAAGAAGATCCAGAGGATATGTTCCGCTTCCCCTTTTACTTAGTAAGGATATGGCTGATAATACACTGTATTATGCCTTCGGAGCGGATCTGAAAAATACATTTTCAATTGGATATAGGGATAAGATAATAAGCAGCCAGTACCTTGGTGATATGGAGTCCTTGGAAATATTAATGCTTCAAAAGAAGGAACTGGATCATTCTTCTGAGCTTTTTGATATAAGTAAGATTGTGAGCGATAACAGCTTGGGCGTTGAAGTTATCTCAGATATGCATCCGGCATACCATTCAGCGGATTTGGCAAAGTCCTATTTTGAGCATTTGCCATATGAAAAGAAGACAATTTCTAAAATCCAGCACCATCATGCTCATATCGGTTCCGTAATGGCTGAAAACGGCCTTACAGAATGCATTGGTGTAGCTTTCGATGGCACAGGATATGGAACGGATAATACCATATGGGGAGCTGAATTCCTTGTTTGCAGGGGGGCAGATTTTGAGAGAGCAGCTCATTTTAAAGCCATAAAAATGGTGGGACAGGATGAATCCATGAAAGATGCTGCGATAGGAGCAGTATGTTTCTTAAAGGACGCTGGCCTTGATATACCGGACCACATCCTTGATGTAAAGAATAAAAAGCTTATTCTTGCAGCAATAGATAACAATATTTCAGTCCATAGAAACTCCGGAATGGGAAGGCTTTTTGATGCGGTTTCATGTATCCTTGGATTTTCTTCATATAACAATTATGAGGGCGAATGCGCAGTAAAGCTTCAAAATGCTGCCGAGAGTTATCTGGAGAGATGTATTGAAAAGGGAGAAAGTCCCGATGATACTGTTATAGATTCTGTTATAGAAAAAGATGAGAATAATAGCTATGTTATTTCGCAGGCAGATATTGTAAGTTTTCTTTTCAGGAATGGAATAAATGCAGATATAGAAACGAAGGAAAAACTTGCCTATGTCTTTCATAACAGTTTATCAAAGATTATTCTTGATGTATGCTGCAAGATTCGAAGTGAAACAGGTCTAAATTCTGTATCCTTATCAGGAGGCGTGTTTACAAACAGATTATTATTTGCAAAAACAGTAGCCTGTCTTGAAGAAAATGGTTTTGTGGTATACTATAACAGAATTTATCCCACTAATGACGGCGGAATAAGTCCGGGACAGATATATCTTAGAAGCCTTACGAAAAAGGACCAGAGCCGTTTATAAAAGAAGTAATGAGGAAATAATATGTGCGTTGCATTACCCGGAAGGGTTACAAAATTAGAAGGAACAAAAGCAACTGTTGATTTTTCAGGAAACATTGTTGTTGCTGAAGCCGGTCTCGTAAATGTAAAAATTGGAGACAGGGTTTTGGTTCATGCAGGCTGTATCATCCAGACCATGAGTGATGACGAGGCTGATGAACTTGAGCAGCTTTTTTCTGAGATTGAAGATATTACGCTTTGATAAATATGAGTAAACTTGATGAAATAAAAGATATTTTAAAAAATTATGACGGCAAAGAAGTAAGATTTATGGAGGTTTGCGGAACACATACTGCAGCTATTTCCGAAAACGGAATACCCAGTATGCTTTCTCACAAGATCCATCTTATTTCAGGCCCCGGTTGCCCCGTATGTGTTACCGTTACTGCGGTAATAGATAAGCTTTGTGAGCTTGCCTGCACTGAGAATACTACGGTTTTAACATTTGGCGACCTTATAAGAGTTAAGGGAAGTAGTCAGAGCCTTGCTGATGCAAGAGCAAACGGCGGAAGCGTTCAGATGCTGTATTCTCCCATGGATGCAGTAAAAATGGCAAAGGAACAAAAGGACAGGAATTTTGTTTTTGCTGCCATAGGTTTTGAGACAACAGCTCCTGTATATGCCATGGTGCTTGAAGAAGCCATAAGGCAGGAGGTTAAGAATCTAAAACTCCTTACTTCCCTTAAGACAATGCCTCAGGTTATCAGATGGGTTTGCGGTAACACTAATAATATAGACGGCTTTATTGCACCCGGTCATGTTGCTGTAATAAGCGGATCTGATGAGTATGAGAAGCTATCAAATGAGACAGGCCTTCCTTTTGCAGTATCCGGCTTTGAGGGGACGCAGCTCCTTGCAGCTATATACGCTCTTACAGGAATGCAGGGAAAACCAGGCCTTAAGAACCTATATAAGGGCGTTGTAACTAAGGAAGGTAACGAGAAAGCAAGAAGCGAAGTTAACAAGTTCTTTGAGCCCTGCGATGCTGCATGGAGAGGAATGGGAGTTATCCCGGGATCCGGAATGATACTTAGAGAAGAGTATAAGGACTACGACGCAGGAAGCTACGGACTTGATGAAGATATCATGCCCAAGGGATGCAGCTGTGCAAGAGTTCTTACAGGAGAGATTTCTCCGGATGAGTGCCCTTTATTTGGAAAGGCCTGCACTCCGGAAAATGCTCATGGAGCATGCATGGTTTCTACTGAAGGAAGCTGCTATAACTATTATATTTCAGGAAGAAGAAAGAAATGAAAATTACAATGGCTCACGGAAGCGGCGGAGCTTCCACATCTGAACTTATAGATGGCGTTTTTGCCAAGCATTTTAAAAATGATGTACTTGATAAAATGGAGGATTCTGCTGTTGTTCCCGGAAATAACCGTATTGCCGTAACAACAGACAGCTTTGTCGTAACTCCATATTTTTTCCCGGGCGGAGATATCGGCAGATTATCTGTTTGCGGAACTGTAAATGATCTACTTATGAGCGGCTCAAGACCTCAGTATTTAACCTGTGGTTGCATCCTTGAAGAAGGAATGGATATGGATGATCTTGATAAGATCACCACGTCCATGGCAGAGACTGCAAAGGAAGCCGGAGTAAAGATAATAACAGGAGATACCAAGGTCGTTGAAAAACATGGAGATTTTGGCGGGATCATGATCAATACTTCAGGTATTGGTTTTGTGTCTGATGATATTGATTTATCTCCTAAAAACTGCAAGGATTCTGATGTGATAATCGTATCCGGTAATCTCGGCGATCATCATGCGGCTATTCTTTCAGGCCGTATGAATATTACGAATGAGATAAAGTCTGACAATGCTCCTTTGGTGGAGATGGTATCTGCTCTTATAGATAATAATATTGAAGTAAGAGCTATGAGAGATGTAACAAGAGGCGGTCTTGGAACTGTTCTTTCTGAGTTTGCACATGCGTCTTCCTGTGACATGCATCTTTACAAGGAAAAGCTTCCTGTTAGTCCCGAGGTTTCTGATTTTTGCAGAATGCTTGGACTTGATCCTGTTTATATGGGCAATGAAGGAAAGATGATCGCTATTGTCAGCAAGAAAGATGCAGAAAAAGCAGTTGCTCTTATCAGAAATTCTAAGTACGGAGAAAATGCCTGCATTATAGGTGAAGTAAAGGCATCTATAGACAGCAAAGTAATCTTGCATACAGAAATAGGCGGAGAGAGGATAATCGGACCTCTTTACGGAGAGGGACTTCCCAGAATCTGCTAAGATATGGCAGCGGCTATAGGGGTTAAATCCAGTGTTTATGCGGAATAATAAAATGTGTTCATAATTATTATTTGTGGTATAATAGCACTGTTATGTTTTTGGATTGACGCTTTTATAGCGAGGATTTTTTATGAAGTTTACCAGAGTTAATAAGGATACTATAAATTGTATAATAACTGAGGATGATATGGACGAGCAGGGACTTAAGCTTGAGGACCTGTTTGAGAAGAGTCAGGAAGCTATGGATTTTCTCCACGGAGTTATGGAGAGAGCGGCACAGGAGGTTGATTACAAGCCCACAGGTGCATACACACCTATGCAGATAACAGTTTTACCTGATCATTCCATTTCACTCACATTGTCGGAAAACACTGATGAAGCATTTGCTGAAATGCTTAAGAATCTAACTGATAAAGCAGGACTTCGCTTTCCTAAGAATTTCCTTGAGGAGCTTGGAGATTCACCTGAAGAGGATAGGATTCCTAAGCTTAGCGAGTATCTGCAGAATCTTAAGGACTTTACAAATTCCGTGAAGGATATGGTAGAGAAGACCAGAAATGCAGCAAAGCCCACCGAAAAGCCTGCGAATGACCCTTCGGCGAAGAAGAGTGACAAGAGAAAATCTAAGGCTTTGCAGAAAAATAATAATGAGCTTGATGAACTTGGATTTGATAAATTTGTTTTCCGTTTTGACAGTATGCGAACAGTAATCAGTCTTTGCAGACAGATTCCTAAGAAAGTGAAAATCGCCGGAAGTCTTTATAAGGATTCTTCAAACGGCGACTACTATATGGTATTTAGCAGAATTGATGAGAAGACAAAGCAGTTTGCTGCTGTATTCTCTGTATGTTATGAGTTCGGTAAATATGTAACTACAAGAGATTATGCTATCTATCACATGGATGAGACTTTTGATTGTATCTTAAGAAACAATGCAATTGAGAAACTCAGAAAACTGTAAAGATTTGTATTTAATTAATTGAACTGATAAGCGGCTTCTATTTTTGAGGCCGTTTTTTCATATAATCATGGGATAAAAAATGGACAGTGAGAAGATTAGATTAAACAAATACATAGCTCTTTGCGGTGTGTGTTCAAGAAGGGATGCCGACGTGCTTATTGAACAGGGGAAGGTCACAGTCAACGGAGCTATTGCAGAAAATGGTGTAAAAATCGGAGATGGAGACCTTGTTTTGCTTGAAGGAAAAGCTTTAAGTTTGCCTAAAGAGCACGTGGTTCTTGCTTATAATAAACCTGTCGGAGTTACATGCACTGAGAAGGATGAGCATGCAGAGCGCACCATCATCGAGGACTTAAACTATGACAGAAGAGTTACCTATGCCGGAAGGCTTGATAAAGACTCAGAAGGACTAATGATCCTTACAGATGACGGTGATCTTATTCAGGCTATGATGAAGGGTATAAATGCTCACGAGAAGGAATATGTTGTTCAGGTAAATAAGAAGCTCACTGACAAGTTTTTAAAGCAGCTTGAAGGCGGAGTATATTTATCTGATTTGCAGCAGACAACCAGGCCCTGTAAGACAAAGAGGGTTTCTGATGACTGCTTTAGAATAATTCTAACGCAAGGGTTAAACAGACAGATAAGGCGAATGTGCTCGACTTTTGGATATGAAGTCGTAAAGCTTAAGAGAGTAAGAATCATGAATATAGAGCTTAAGGGGCTTGAGCTTTCAGAGTACAGGGAGCTTCGTGGAGAGGAACTTGCTGAGCTATATAAGCTTGCAGGATTATAATATACAGTTTGGAAAAAGGTTTTGAAAAGGGGATTTTATGGCTGACGAGTTAACTATTAAAAGATATAAAGAATTAACTGATACTATAAAGTATCATATGGATAGATATTACAATCAGGATGCACCTGAGATTTCTGACTTTGAGTATGACAAACTCATGTCAGAACTTAAAGGTATTGAAAAGCAGCATCCCGAACTTGTAACTGCTGATTCTCCCACCCAGATAATAGGTGGTACTGCAAAAAGAGAAGCAGGAATTAAAGTAGAGCATAATGTTCCAATGCTTTCCATCGAGGATGTTTTCAATAAGGAAGATGTAACAGCATGGATAAATAAGGTTCATGAAAGACACCCTGAAGCGAAGTTTTCTGCCGAGCAGAAAATCGACGGACTTAGCATGACTCTTAGATATTCAAGGAGTACCAAAAAGCCCGGATTTATGGAACTTACTCTTGCAGAGACAAGAGGTGATGGAAGAATCGGCGAAGATGTTACCGTGAATGCTCTGGTCATCCCTGATGTTAAAAAAGAAATCGAATATGACGCAGATTACCTTGAACTTCGAGGTGAAGTATATATGTCCCATGAGGACTTTGACAGATTTAATGAGGAACAGGAAAAGGCAGGAAAGAAGCTCGCTGCTAATCCCAGAAACCTTGCCGCAGGAACATTAAGACAGCTTGATAGTGCAATTACAAAGCAGCGCGGACTTCGAATGTTTGTGTTTAATATTCAGGAGGGCCCCTCTGAACTTATGGAGAGTCATTGTAAGGGACTTGATACTCTTGAAAAACTGGGTATACCCGTAGTTTTCCATAAGATGTGCGAAAATGCACAGGATGTACTTGATACAATAGATGAAATCGGCGAGGAAAGAGGTAATCTTACCTTTGATCTTGATGGCGCTGTAATTAAAGTGGATCATACAGCCTGGAGAGATGATTTCCCGGCAGGAAGTAAGTATTCCAGTGGTCATATAGCTTACAAGTATCCTCCGGAAGAGAGAATCGTTGTTATGGATGAAATTCTGGTGGATGTGGGAAGAACAGGAAAGCTCACATTTACAGGAAGTTTCCATGATAAAGAAACAGGAAAACCTGCAAGACTTTGCGGTACATCGGTATCAAGGGCAACTCTTCATAACCAGGATTATATAAGAGATATGCATATCGGAATCGGAGGTGCATATAAGCTCTTTAAGTCAGGAGAGATCATTCCGAAGCTTAACGGCTGTGTTGAAGAACCACAGGAAGTTTTTGTAGCTCCCGACCACTGTCCTGTATGCGGTCATCTCCTTGAGAGGGAAGAAGATACAGCTGATATTAGATGCGTTAATCCTTCATGTCCTGCACAGGTTACAAGAACCATTGCATATTTTGTCTCAAGAGATGCAATGAACATCATGGGACTTGGAGATACACTTATTGAAGCACTTACTTCTGATGGTTATTTGAAGAGCTATGCCGATATCTATGATCTCTATAAATACAAAGATGAGATGATAGAAAAAGGCATAGTCGGTAAAGAGAAGAATACCGAAAAGCTTCTTTCTGAGATAGAAAAGTCAAAGGCAAATAACCCGGTACTGCTTCTTACGGGACTTGCTATCAGAAACGTTGGAAAAGCAACTGCAAGAGAAATCATGAAGCATTTTACAGATCTTACGGAGCTGTTTAATGTAACAAGAGACGGATTTTTACAGATACCTGATATCGGAGAAACTACTGCAGGTGATCTCTATGAATTTTTCCACGATGAGGAGAACAGGAGCCTTATCATGCGAATGAAGGAAGCCGGAGTTAATATGCAGGTTGAAGATGAAGAAGGAACTTCCGATAAGCTCTCAGGAATGACTATAGTTGTTACAGGAACGCTTCCCAGCCTCGGAAGGAAGGAAGCTGAGGAGCTCATCGTTAAAAACGGCGGAAAAGCAGCTGGAAGCGTATCTAAAAAGACCAGCATGGTTCTTGCAGGAGAAGCTGCAGGAAGTAAGCTCACAAAGGCTCAGGATCTTGGAATAAAGATCATAAATGAAGATGAGTTCTTGGAAATGTTAAAGTAAAAACTTGAACATGGCTGCTGTCATGGTACAATTTATTATTAAATAAAACCTAAACTTAAGGAGCATCATAGTTATGCCTATTAAAATTTTAAATGACCTGCCTGTCAGGGAAATACTTGAAAAAGAAAACATTTTTGTAGTTGATGAGAACAGGGCTATGCATCAGGATATCCGTTCTCTTAATATCTGTATATTAAACTTAATGCCACTTAAAGAGGACACAGAGCTTCAGCTTTTGAGGTCACTTTCAAATACACCTCTTCAGATTGACGTATCCTTTATGCGTGTATCAAGCCACAAATCACTTAATACATCGCCCAATCACCTTAACAGATTTTATCACACCTTTGATGAGCTTAAGGATAATACCTATGACGGACTTATCATTACTGGCGCACCTGTAGAGCAGATGGAATTTGAGGAGGTAGATTATTGGAACGAGCTTTGTCAGATTTTTGAATGGTCAAAGACTAATGTAACATCAACTTTTCATATCTGTTGGGGAGCTCAGGCTGGACTTTATTATCACTATGGCATCCAGAAGAGACCTCTTCCTGAAAAGCTTTTTGGACTTTTTGAGCATAGGGTTGAAAACAGAAAGGTACCCCTTGTAAGAGGATTTGATGATGTTTTTCTGATGCCTCATTCAAGGCATACAGAGTCTCCGGCAGGAGAAATCCATGCATGTAAGGATCTGGTTGTTCTTGCTGAATCTGCAGTTGCAGGTGTATTCCTTTGCATGTCTAAGGATGGCAAAAATATATTTGTAATGGGTCATGCTGAGTATGACAGGCTGACACTTCATAATGAATACATAAGAGATTTAAGTAAGGACCTTCCTATTCACGTTCCTGAAAACTATTATCCGGATAATGACCCGGATAATACTCCCAGACTTACATGGAGGTCCCACTGCAATAACCTTTATTCAAACTGGCTTGATTATTACGTATATCAGGCAACTCCATATAAATGGGGACAGATTCTTGACGAAGACAGGAAAAATAAGGCAAAAGCTGAACTTACTGAGGAAGAAAAATAGACAAACTAAAAGCCTCTGTTTTGCACGGTTGATATGAAATTATGCAAAGCAGGGGCTTTCAGTTTGTTTTCTGCTGATGGATTCATAAAGCAATTGTCAAAAAAACGATAAAAAATATTAAAAAAAATATAAATTTTATTCGGTTTTAATATAAATATTATTCTCTTAGTTTATAATATATATCAGGTGGATTTTTATTAGGTGGGAAAGAATATTGAAGCCAAATCTTTTTCCAAAGTATTTGAACTTGCCGATTCAAGAATGTATATCAAAAAGAAACGTATGAAGACACAGACCTGACTTGTCATAGTATAAAAGTTTTATGAAAAGCGGACTGAAACTTCCGTAACGATAAAAAATAAGTTAGAATATTATATATCGATTATAATAAAAAAGCGGATTTGTTTCGCGGAAAAGGAGCATGTGATGGGTTTAGATCTTGAAGAGGAAGAGAAAGAAGTAAAGACTCCAAAAACCAGAACAAAGAGAACCAAGGAACTTCTTGCAGAGAATGAAAAGCGCATGGAAGAGCTTAAACTTCAGAAGGAAGAGATGCACAAGGAGCTTGAAACTCTTGATGGCGAATCAGATGCTCTGGGCGATAAATCTGCTGTTGACCTTGAAATAACTCACGAAAAGTATGGCAACGGAAAGATTGTTAAGCAGGACGGTAAGTATATAGAAGTTAAGTTTTCAAATGTAGTGAAGAAATTCGTTCTTCCCGGAGCTATTGCTGATGGATATCTTATGCTTGACGATGAGGATCTCCTTGAGTACTACAAGAAGGCTAACGATATTCATAACAGACAGCTCAAAGCCCAGCTTGCTCTTAGTTCTGCAGTATTTGCGATGGAGAGAATTCAGGACGATATTGATAAGTTAAAAGAGAAGGCATGAGCAAAACATAAGACCATTATAAAAATTAAGACCATGTAGCGATTAACTACATGGTCTTTTTAGATTTGATTTGTAAGTTAGATTGCCGCTTTGATATCCATGGAATCAACGCTTGCTGCAGCTGCCTTTTTATGCGCAGTTGAGAGCATGAGCTTGATTCTGTTAAGCTGGTTAACTTCACTTGCACCGGGATCATAGTCGATAGCTACAATATTACTCTCGGGATATAAGTGGCGCATCTGTTTAATTACACCCTTACCTACTACGTGGTTAGGAAGACAACCGAAGGGCTGTGTGCAGACGATATTTGCTGCGCCCTCCTTAATAAGCTCAACCATTTCACCTGTAAGGAACCAGCCTTCACCAGTCTGATTACCGATTGATACGATAGGCTTTGCATATTCAACAAGCTTATAAATGCTAGTAGGTGCTTCGAAATGCTCGCTCTTTTCAAAGGCTTTTGAAGCAGCGCCTCTGAGTTTCTCAAGAGCCCATATTCCCGCCTTACAAAAGGCTTTTGTCTTAGCACTTGTTCCAAACTCATCAGCTTTGTATATCTGGTTATAGAAGCAGTAGAGCATGAAGTCTAAGAGATCCGGAACAACTGCCTCTGCACCCTCAGATTCAAGTAATTCTACAAGGTGGTTATTAGCGGCAGGAGCAAACTTAACAAGAATTTCTCCGACGATACCAACTCTTGGCTTAACGATGTCTCTAAGCTCAATCTTGTCAAAGTCTTCAATTATCTCTCTGCACATGCGGTTGAACTTAAAGAAGCTCATATGCTTTGCAGATACGAATTCGATACACTTCTTTTTCCACTTATCATGAACTGCATTTACAGATCCTTTAACCTTCTCATAGGGTCTCATTCTGTATACGCATCTCATGAAGATATCTCCAAATACAGCAGCGTAAGCAGCTCTGTTTAACATCTCAAGGTTAATGTGGAATCCGGGGTTACTCTCAAGCTTACTTAAGTTCATAGAAACTACAGGTATCTGTTCAAGTCCGGCTTTTCTAAGGGCTCTTCTGATAAAGCCAACGTAGTTTGTAGCTCGGCATCCGCCACCTGTCTGGCTCATAAGTACGGCAGTTCTGTTAAGGTCGTATTTGCCGGATAAAAGTTCATCCATAATCTGACCAACAACCCAAAGTGAAGGGTAGCAGGCGTCGTTATTAACATACTTAAGACCCATATCGATCGCGTGCTTGTTATCGTTCTGCATAACAACAATGTTGTATCCGCAGGCTGCAAGAGCGGGTTCTAAGATGTCAAAGTGAATAGGTGACATCTGAGGAACGAGGATAGTGTAGTTCTTTCTCATTTCCTCGGTAAAAAGTGCTCTGTGAAGGGCAGTTGAGCCGATTTCACGTTCTCTGTTTTCCTGCTGCATTCTTACACGAATTGCTGCAAGGAGAGAGCGGACACGGATCCTTGCACTACCAAGGTTATTTACTTCGTCAATCTTAAGGCAGGTATAGATCTTGTCTGAACCTGAAAGGATATCATTAACCTGATCGGTTGTTACAGCATCAAGACCACATCCGAAGGAATTGAGCTGAATAAGGTCAAGGTCGTCTCTTGTACGCACAAAGCTTGCTGCGGCATAAAGTCTTGAGTGATACATCCACTGATCTGAAACGGTAAGTGGACGCTCAGGTGCGCCAAGATGTGAAACCGAGTCTTCGGTAAGTACTGCAACACCGTAAGAACAGATCATATCAGGAATACCGTGGTTAATTTCCGGGTCTACATGATAAGGCCTGCCTGCAACCACGATACCGTGCTTATTGTTTTCCTTCATCCAGCGAAGAGTTTCTTCACCCTTCTTTTTTACATCGTCTCTTGCCTTTGCCATTTCATCCCAGCCTTTTTTTGCAGCAGAGATGATCTCCTCAGGTGAAATCTCTGAGAACTCTTTTACAAGAGCGTCAGTAGCTGTCTTAAGGCTTGCAAATGACATGAAGGGATTTCTGAGCTTAACTTTGCCTTCTGTTATTGACTCAACGTTATTTTTAATATTCTCTGAATAAGAAGTTACGATAGGGCAGTTGTAGTGGTTGGTTGCGCCTTCAACCTCGTCTCTCTCATAGAAAAGACCGGGATAGAAGATGAAATCAACACCTGTTCTTATAAGCCATTCTACGTGACCGTGTGAAATCTTTGCAGGATAACACTCAGACTCACTGGGAATTGATTCAATACCAAGTTCGTAAATCTGATGAGTTGATCTGGGTGAGAGTACAACTCTGTAGCCAAGCTCAGTAAAGAAGGTGAACCAGAAAGGATAGTTCTCGTAGAAATTTAGAACTCTCGGTATACCAACGGTTCCTCTTGTAGCTTCTGCTTCTGTAAGAGGCTTATAGTCAAAGATTCTCTTATATTTATAGTCAAAGAGGTTAGGAATTCCTGCTGAATTCTTTACTTTTCCAATTCCTCGTTCACATCTGTTTCCGGAAATGTGCTGACGACCGCCTGTGAATTTATTGATCGTGAGGCGGCAGTGGTTAGTACATCCCTGGCAGGTTGTCATGCTGGTTGAGTACTCAAGCTTATTGATCTGATCGATAGTAAGCATTGTAGTTTCTTCAGCATCTTTTTCATGGAAACGATTTCTTGCAATAAGAGCAGCACCGAAAGCGCCCATGATTCCTGCGATATCAGGTCTTGTAACCTGAGCGCCTGAAATCTTTTCAAAGGCTTTAAGCACGGCGTCGTTGTAGAATGTACCACCCTGGACAACGATGTGATTACCAAGTTCCTTGGCATCAGAAACCTTAATAACCTTGAAAAGAGCGTTTTTAATTACAGAATAAGCAAGGCCTGCAGAAATATCAGCAACCTCAGCGCCTTCCTTCTGTGCCTGTTTTACTCTTGAATTCATGAAAACAGTACATCTTGTTCCAAGGTCAATGGGAGCCTTGGCAAAGAGAGCAATCTTGGCAAAGTCCTGAACGCTGTAGTTAAGGGATTTTGCGAAGGTTTCGATAAAGCTTCCGCATCCGGATGAACATGCTTCGTTAAGCTGAACGCTGTCTACTGTATCGTTTTTAATATGAATGCACTTCATGTCCTGACCGCCGATGTCAAGGATACAGTCAACTTCGGGATCAAAGAATGCTGCAGCATTGTAGTGAGCGATGGTTTCAACTTCTCCGTCATCAAGCATGAGAGCTGATTTAAGGAGAGCTTCTCCGTAACCTGTTGAGCAGGATCTGGCGATTTTTACGCCCTCAGGCATAAGCTTGTAGATTTCCTGAATGGATCCAATAGCTGTCTTTAAGGGACTTCCGTTATTGCTTGAATAGAATGAATAAAGAAGGTCACCGTCCTCAGAAACAAGGGCGCATTTTGTGGTTGTTGAACCTGCGTCGATACCAAGGAATGCGTTACCTTTGTAATTATCAAGCTTTGCGGTTTTGACCCTGTACTGATTCTGTCTGTTTAAGAACTCATCGTATTCATCCTCAGACTCAAAGAGGGGCTCCATACGAGTAACTTCTGCTGTCATTGTGATCTTGGAAGAGAGCTTTTTAGTCATTTCTTCCATAGTATAGAATGTCTCTTCGCTTGCATTAAGGGCGGAGCCTATAGCAGCAAAAAGATGAGAATTATCTGTATCTATTGTATGTTCTTCATCGAGGTTAAGAGTTCTGATAAATGCAGTCTTTAACTCGGAGAGGAAGTGAAGAGGTCCGCCAAGAAATGCGATGTGTCCTCTGATAGGTTTTCCGCAGGCAAGTCCGCTTATGGTCTGGTTTACAACAGCCTGGAAAATGGATGCAGCCAGGTCTTCCTTAGTAGCTCCTTCATTGATAAGGGGCTGAATATCGGATTTAGCAAATACACCGCATCTTGCAGCGATGGTATATAAACTCTTGTAGTTTTTTGCATACTCATTAAGACCTGATGCATCAGTCTGAAGAAGAGATGCCATCTGATCTATAAAGGATCCTGTACCGCCGGCACAGATACCGTTCATTCGCTGTTCAACGTTGCCGCCTTCAAAATAAATGATCTTGGCATCCTCACCGCCAAGCTCTATTGCTACGTCGGTCTTGGGTGCAAGTGACTTAAGTGCAGTAGAAACAGCTATAACTTCCTGTACAAAAGGAACTTCAAGGTGACTTGCAAGGGTAAGACCGCCTGAACCTGTAATTACGGGATGGAGAGTCACGTTACCGCTTTTTGCTGAAGCCTCTGTAAGAAGCTCGAGGAGAGTCTCCTGAATATTTGCAAAATGTCTCTTATAATCTGAGAAAACAATGTTCTTATCAGAATCTAAAAGAGCAATCTTGACTGTGGTTGAACCAATATCAATTCCTAATGTAAAATCCTTGGATATCATAAAAAATTAACCTCAAATTTAAACTATTATTACTTATTATAAATAGGCCTTATATGGGCACAATTACGATTCATTATATATGTCCTTGGCACAAAAATCAATTGGATTAAAATAATGAAAGTTGTGCAAAAAGCCTTAAATTGTGCTAGTATTGATAAGAATGTGTGGAATTTTCGGAATGGAAAAGGAACACATAAAAAACGATTTTCACAAAATTAGTTTACATGAACCAGGAGTATTATGAGTAAGTTTGAAAAGAAATTTGGAAAATACGCTATTAATAATCTTACGATTATTATGATTTTAATTGTTGTTGCGGGCTATGTTCTGGCTCTTATGCCTCAGACTGCGGATATTATACACAGCCTGACACTTAATCCGGGATATATTCTGCAGGGGCAGGTCTGGAGACTTTTCACATGGGTTCTTAATCCGCCTACTATCAGTAATGAAATGCTCGTTGTTTTTCTTCTTATGTATTTCTATTATTCGATAGGAACGCATCTTGAGAGAACATGGGGAGCTTATAAATACAACGTCTATATTTTCTCCGGAATGCTTTTTACTGTTATAGCATCATTTTTGGCATATGGACTATTGGTACTTTTGGTAAAGAATCCGGTTATTGCTACAGAATTCATGGATTCGGTTGCATACTATTCTTTTACTGTTTATTACCTCTGCACATCAGTGCTG
>JAILPB010000062.1 GCA_024690485.1 Butyrivibrio sp.
TCAACTGAAGAAGTACTTTTACAGGATGTAGTCGTAGCTAATCTCAATAAGAAGGAAGATAATGTAAGCAGCGTAGATGGCGAGAATTACACAACCTATGAGAATACAACCTTTACAGCTAAGTTCCTTCCTACATACGATGTAACATATGAGGCAGCACTTGTTGAGTATGATGGAGCTATGGTAACAGGCGGATCTGTTACATCAGATAAGGATGAAAATATCAGATCTGACGGTACTGTAAACATCAATGGTTCAACTGCAGAAACTCAGAATATCGGCTTTAGATTTGTTGGCTGGTATAACGGTGAGACAGAGGTTACTACAGAGGAAACTCTTACAGCTGATCTTATGAAGGATTATCTGAATAAGAATGCTGAGGATTCTAACCTCTATGCAGATACCACATTTACAGCTAAGTTTGCAGTAAATGAGGATGAGACATATGATGTTCGTTACGTCGTAGCAAATGATCCTGAGGATCCCGCTAAGGGACATGGTGTTGTTAATCCTAAGATCACTGAGAATATCCAGGTTCTTGGAACCAAGGGTGTAACCGGATCAGTAGCAACACCTGATAAGGGATACAGATTCGTAGCATGGTACAAGCTTGAGATTGACGCCAGCGAAACTACCAGAGGCATTGCAGTAAACAGAGTACCTGTAGACTTCACAATTGATGAAGATGGTAATGGTATCCTCAGTGAAGAAACAGCTGTTAAATATGTGAATACTGATGGAGAAATCTTCTACAATACTACATTTGAAGCAGAGTTTGCAGTAGATGATGATAATGTCTATGACGTATTCTATATTGCAGAACCCGGTGGAAAGGCTGAGCCTACAGAGAATAAGGGAATTCAGATCTTAAGTAACGCAGAAGTAACCGGATCAGTAGCAACACCTGATGAAGGTTATGAGTTCCTTGGATGGTATGTAGAAGGCAAGGATGAGCCTATAACAACTGATCTTACACTTACTGAAGAGAATGCTCAGGTTAATATTAAGAGCAGCGAGAATCCTGATAGTTCAGCAGTTGAAGACACAAGTGAGCCTACATACATAACATATGAGACCACTAAGTTCTATGCTAGATTTGCAGCTAAGATCTACAACGTAACCTACGAGTACAGAATTGCCGGTGACGTTGAAAAGCCTGCAAACTGGGATGCACTTGTAGCTGAACTTGCAACTCATAATACTCAGATGGCCTATGGAAATCCTATTAACTGTCCTGACCTTCCTGTAGTGGATGGATATACATTCAGTATCTGGTCAATGGAGGAAGTTAAGAAGGAATCACTTAGTGCAAAGGTACTTGGAACTATAGGCGGAGCATTTAAGGCTCTTACAGGCGCATTTACATCACATGCAGCAAGCCAGGTATTTACAATGCCTGCATCAGATGTAGTTATCTACAGTATAGTAACCAAGGATGCCCAGCAGACAGAAGTTCCTGATTATCAGGATAGACCTCTGAGCACAGGCGAGTACTATGATGAGCCTCAGGCAAACAATGGCGGAGACAATCCTGCAGTAGCCGGAGTAAACAGACCTGCAGAAGAGTCAGCTGTTCTTGGAGAGAAGAGAGAAGCTGAGGAAGAGGCAGTTCTTGGAGCAAGACGCGGCGGCACAGATGATACTACAGATTCTTCAAGAGTATTTGTACTTCTTCTTGCAGCAGGCGCAATGGCAACACTTCTTGCAGCAAAGAAGAGACGCTATGAAAAGTAATTTAACTAAAGGTTATCAAGTAAGCTAAATCTAAAGGCTGCGGCTATTGCCGTGGCCTTTAGTTATGCTGTTTTATCAAGGGCTGCAATGTGATATTCTATAAGAAATAAACTTTTAGGGAGGGAACTAAAGTATGAAGAAAAAGATTGTGATGGGCTTTGCTCTGTGCTTGGCTATGGTAACCGGTTGCGGTGGAAGCGGCTTTTATGCTGAAAACGGAGTTAAGGAAATGGCGACAGATTCCTATGAAGCCAGCTATGCGGAGTCATATTCAACAGGTGGTGATTATTCCACAACAAGCATCGAAGGGGATCTTGTGGGCTATTCCTACGATTTTTCAGCAAACGGTAAGACAAAGAAGACGAGAGAAGAGATGCTCTCATACTACGAGGAGGTACAGGGCCTCGTAACTGAAAATGATGGATATATTGAGAATGTAAACAACGACTACAGCAGCTACATGATTACTCCGGATCAGAGCTGGATTTCAGATAATGAGAAATACTACAAAGCTTCCGGAATGCTTTCATTTACGGTAGAGATTCCGAATGATAGTATAAAGCTTGTAACTGACAGTCTTGAGAATTTCTGTAAAGACAATAAGTTTACAGTTACCAGATTCAATCAAAGTATTACCAATTATAAGAGCGTAAGAGTGACAGAAGGCGGTGATGATTACAGCTACAATGCGATCACCAGAGAAGAGCTTGAGAAAAGAGTTAAATATGCAAGCCTCTACGTTAACATAAGCTATTATCAGCCAAGAGGAGCTTTGGCAGTATTTGGATATACTCTCAGACAGGTCGTAAGGGGAATATCTGAAGTGCTTTTGAGTCTGATAATTGTGCTCATAGTTCTTATTATTGCAATCACCGTGATTTTTGTTCATGCCACATTCTTATATAAGTCATGGAAGAAGATGGTATTTAAGCATAAGAGAAAGAAGCCTGAGTACTACGGACCAAAGCATATTGTAATTGATGAAACTCCCAAAGCACCGGGACAGCAGTAATATAAAAATGGCTCTGCCTACATTTTAAAATGTAAGCAGAGCCTTATTTTTATTCATCGATTGCGCCAAAGTATTCTTTTATCATATAAACGGGCAATTCTGAATTCATTTTGTACTTTTCATCTTCGTCGATCATTCGAAGCATTACGTCAGCAATATGTGGATCGAACTGGGTTCCTTTGCCCTTCTCAATCTCAGCTCTGACATGCTTTTGCTTCATGACGCCGCTGTAGTTTCTCTGAGAACTCATGGCGTCGTAAGCATCGGCAATGGCGATGATTCTGGCTTCCTCAGGAATAGCATTGCCTTCTAGACCGTCGGGATATCCGCTTCCGTCATATCTCTCATGGTGCCATCTTGCCCCGACTGCAAGTCCCGGTATTTCCGAGATGTGCTGCAGGATCTTGGCTCCAATCATGGGATGTCTTTTCATAAGGTCATATTCGTCATCCTTAAGTGAATCTGATTTTGTAATGATCTCATCGGGGATGCCGATTTTTCCTATGTCATGCAAAAGCCCCATCTCATATATTTCGTATTGCTCAGCTCTGGTTTTTCCAAGCCTCTTTGCAATCTCCATGGAGTAGAGAGCTACTCTCTCGGAATGGTCGTGGGTATAATGCCCGTTTTCGTCAGCTACTCTTGCAAGAGCGTGCATCAATTGGTCTGTAAGACGTTTTTGACTGTGGTATTTTTCTTCAAAGTCAATCATATGGTACTGCTTGTATTACTCCTTTACTTAAAAGCCTTCGCGCCTTCTTTGCTTGCGAAGCTCGATTCTTTTTTCAGCTCCCTGCCATTCAGCACGCTCATTCTCTGTGCGGACATTGAGGCCATAGGGAACGGTTGTAGGCATTCCTTCCTCATCAACACATACTTCTGTGAGATATGCTCTGTTTACGACATGTCTCATTCCTGTTCTGAGGTCTTCTACATAGGTATCAACCCTTACTTCCATGGAAGTCTTGCCTACATGTGTGATCCTTCCAATAAGGACAACGATATCATTAAGGTATACGGCCTGTTTGAACTGCATATTGTCAATAGCAGCTGTGGTCACAGGAGTTCCTGCGTGCCTTAGGGCTACTGTTCCTGCTATCTGGTCAATCCAGCTCATAAGCTCTCCGCCAAACAGCCTGTCATAGCCGTTAATCTCGTTATACTTTACAACTCTTGTCCACTCAGTAACAGAGTCTTCAACATTTTTGTTTGCGATTTGATGGTCTACATGAAAAACTCGGTTATTCATTCAGGTCCCCCCTAACGTTTTATTATTTTTTGACTTTCTGTTTTACAAGAAGATGAACAGATAAGAATAGGTTCTTATTCTTTTTGCTATGAAGAGATACGGAAAGCTGCGTTGCTCCATTAAGGTCTATTGTATCTCCGCTCTTATGGAACTGTGAAAAGTTAGAGTCTGCTGGATATCTGTAAAAGCCTGCAACTACCCAATCCTTTGTAGCAGTAACTGTAACAGTCTTCTGTCCGGAAAGCTTTGTGTAGTAAGTGTTGTTATTTTTTAATTTGGAAGCATACTCTTTGCCATCAAGCTTAAAGGATTTAAGAGGGTTCTTGTAGTTTACAACCAAAAGAGTTGTGGAAGTTGTATATTTCTTTCCGCCGCGCTTGACAACACATGTAAGCTTTGTTTTGCCTGCTTTTTTAGGTGTCATGACTATAGCAGGTTTGTTAATGCCGATAAGCTTTCCTTTTTTTACTGTAGCAACACCGGGATTAGAACTTTTAACAGATACGATTTTGTCGCCCTTTTGGTAATTGCTGATACTGTAGTATGTAGTATATGGCGTTTTTGTGAGCCAGGTTGATGAGTATTTACCTGAAAATCCGGGAACACCTTCCTCAGCCTTTGCGCTTGCAGAGCTAAATACCAAAATAAGAGCTGCTGCAAACATCATAAACAGTGATTTTTTTACTACCCCAAAAAACTTTTTCTCCATAATACCTCTCCTTTCGTAGTGAGAAAAATTTGAAAAAATAATATGTTACTAACTATTATAGGTAGGAATCATGAACTTAGCAATGAAGTAATTACCCTCCACGGATGTCTGAAACATGCCATCGCAGCGGGAAATTGTCTCGTTTACAATCTTAAGTCCAAGGCCATGATTTTCGTAGTCTTCCTTTGTGGTTTCAAGGTCAGGATT
>JAILPB010000041.1 GCA_024690485.1 Butyrivibrio sp.
AAATTCAAAGAACAGTTCGTGGAGGATTTAAAAGCAAAACTTGAAGAAGGCGGCGAGAAGTACCAGGTAGAGACCAATGAGGTTCAGAAGATGAATGAGACTTATGAAGCAGTCACGGTTAAGCCTGAGGAATCGATTGTCGGTGTTAACCTTAATCTCACCGAGATCCATGAACGCTACGACAGAGGCATTATGTTTCAAAGCTAAAGGATACTGGTAAGAAAGCAGCTATAGGAGTGGCTGCTACTGTTGGCGCAACTGCATTAACTGGTGGACTTGCTTTAGCATTTGCACCTGAAATCGCGGTGGTGCTCGCAGGTGAAACTGTTGCTGGGTTATACGGAGCAGCTGCTACCAATGCAGCATTAGCGGCAGTTGGCGGTGGAGCTTTGGCGGCAGGAGGACTGGGAATGGCTGGAGGCACTGCAATTCTTACCGGTGGTGGAGCTATACTTGGTTTGGCTGGAGCAGGATCAACGTCGTTGTTTGCTATTATGTCACAGACCTCAGAGAAGTTCACATTAAATGAGTGTGCAAAGCTCCTGACATTCAGTAAGATGGTAATAGTGGACAAGTACAAGAGGTTAGAATTACTAAATCCGGTTATTACAGGAGTTGAAGATTGTATTACTCAAATCGAATCTGAACTTAGTAGCTTAGGCACTAAGACAAAGGAAGGAAAACAATCAAAAAAACGCATAAATTCAAGCCTTAAGTATTTGAAAAACTGTGTTAGAGAATTAGATGCGTTGCTTAATCCATCAAATAGAGCTTTTTCTGATAAACTGAAGACTATAGGTGGAAGTGCTAATTTACGTATAGGACAATTGGGAAAATAATGAAGACAAATGGGCTGTCAATTGCTGACAGCCCATTTTCCATCCTTATCTCTTATTGTTTGTAAAGGCTATTAAATAGACCTTGATATTACCGTGCATATACCTAATGGATGGAGGTGGTATATGGTTGATAATATATCTACGGCGGTGAATGACAGACTTACTTTTTGTGTTTATCAGCCACATATTGCTTGAGAATGTTTAGCAGGAAGTTTTTCTCCATAGGGCTTAATGCATCAATATATTTTGCTTGATAAAGAATAATCTCACTAACACATATACATATGTTTGTGATAAAGCTTCAACATAAATGTTTGTGAGGAAATTTGAACATTTGAACTTCTTTTATTCTTCAATCAAAAAATAGATGAACAGATGATAAATAATTCTTAATATCATAAGTATCGAATATTAACCCCGGCTTTGGCCGGGGTGTTTTTTAGCCGTTATGGTACTCAAGTTCTTGTTTATAATATGGATTGTTATGCTCCTTTGCATATATTTCACGCATATCTTCTTCGATACTGTAAAAAAGACCATATTCTCTGAAAAACTCCAATACAATACCGCCATAATGGTGTGATAGATTTTCATCAGTAAAGTTATAACGAGCAATGGCCCAAATGGTGCTTCCACATAACCAGCGATTTTCAAGGTTAAGGTCACTCTCGGATCTTGTGACAAAACCATAATCTTCATGATAAAAGCGTTCTATAAATTTCTGTAATTCCGGTTCTATTTTGACATTATTGTCCATCCATTGTTCCAGCTTTCCATAAACATATATGTCTGGAAGTCTGTAAAAGAATCCCATAAAACCACTTACTTTATCGGGCTCTTTAATGCCATATCCTCGTTGGCAATCTTTATATACCTCTTCATAAGATAATAGTTTTGAATCATCATGATAAATCAGTCTCATAATCTGTACCTCCTTTTATAAAAATGCCCATAAAAAGAGGCCCATCGACTGATGAGCCTTAATTATACATATTAGACCCATCATTCAAGCATTCGCACCTTGCTTTTACAGTAGGTTGCGGAAGGGTCATTGAGCTTGTCTCTCGCCTTCTCTTTATGGTAATTAGAACATATCAGTTTTTTACAGATAAATCAATTAAGAGACTATAAAAATGCATTGTTTTGGAAATAAAATACCATGCTGGTTTTCCTATGATGAAACTTTTTATCTGGGGGAGAGTCATCCTAAAATCCCCAGTAGTCCGAATCCCCAAAACTGACTACGATTTTACTACTTTTCAGTGTTATAAAATGCCAAGTTCCGCTAAGTTTTGCCATTTTGAATGATTTTATGTACAATGAATTGGTTAAATATCGACCGCGCAAATTAGCGCATTTTAGCGCATAAGAGAGCATATTCGGAAAGAGAGATTGAATGATAAGAATTTTATTCGTCTGCCACGGCAACATATGCCGTTCCACAATGGCAGAATTTATTATGAAAGATATAGTTAGAAAACAGCATATGTCAGAGAAATTTCACATTGAGTCATCAGCGACTCATACTGATGAAATATGGAACGGACAGGGGAGTCCCGTGTATCCGCCGGCAAAGGCAAAGCTTAGGGAACATGGGATAGGAACCCCTGACAACGAACTTGGTGTTTCTGAAAAGAGAGCACGCCTTACTTCGAGGACGGATTACGATAAATTTGATTATATTATCGGAATGGACAGCGCCAACATCAGAGATTTGACGAGGCTCTTTAGCGGCGATCCTGAAAATAAAGTCTATAAGATGCTGGAGTTTGCGGATAGAAGTGGTGATGTGGCTGATCCCTGGTATACTGGCAATTTTGACGATACCTGGAATGACTGTTCTGAGGGCTGCCATGGTCTTTTTAGGAGGATAGTTACTGATCCGAAGTACATCGATGAGCTAAGTGATGACAATTGTTTAAATGCTTATGATGATTACGAAAGTCCTGATCAGGGGCTTATTCATGATGATTTTCCAAGAGGTTAAAAATGATACGAGATATTAATCTGGATGAGATTTCAGATGGAAAACTATATGAAGCAGGGGATATGGCAAAACTTGGAGTCGATGATTGCAAGGGATGCCATGCTTGCTGCTGCGGTATGGGGGACACGATAACGCTGGATCCTTATGATGTGTACAGACTTGAAAAAGGTCTTGGGAAAAGCTTTGAGGAGCTGCTTTCTGAGAATCTTGAGCTAAGAGTGGCAGATGGGATTATTTTGCCATGCCTTGCAATGAAAAAGTCCGAAAACGCAGATATAGGCACAGAATCTGAGGGCTGTACTTTCCTGGATGCTAACGGAAGATGCAGTATTCATCAGCATCGTCCGGGAATATGCAGACTTTTTCCTTTGGGAAGGATATTTGAAGATGGTACCCATAGATACTTCCTTCAGGTAAATGAGTGCCGTAAAGAGAGAAATACCAAAATAAAGATTAAGAAATGGATTGATACAGCAAATTTTCAGAAGTATGAAGATTATATCGATAAATGGCATTACTTCCTAAAAGAGTTCACTGAAAGAGCACCTCAAATGGATACAGCAGAGCTCAAGGCTCTGAATATGAAAATATTACAGGCTTTTTATATAGAATCATACGATACGGAAGCCGATTTTTACGGGCAGTTTGAATCAAGAATGGAAAATTTCACGGGATAAAATATATATAGGAATAATTATTTACATAGAATATTTTTTTCTCTAAAATAAAAATATAAATAAATGATAAACAATACATTTTTGACTTTTAGAAGGATAATACAGGTTGTATAATTAAGGTGATTTATAGTATAAGGCGTAATTTACTTGCAGGGGGAATATATGAGAAAACGAGTTCTTATTGCTGATGATACAACTTTTTTCAGAGAGATGCTTAGAGATATCCTGAAAAAAGGCGACTACGAGATTGTAGGTGAAGCAACAACTGGTGATCAGGCTGTGAAAATGTATGAGGAGTTTAAGCCTGACCTTTTGATCCTTGATATAAACATGCCTGTTATGAATGGTATAGATGCGCTGACCGAAATTATGGACAAGCATCCTGATGCCAATATTATCATGTGCTCAGATCAGAAACAGGAGCCAATGATTGTTATTGCTCTTAAGCGCGGTGCGAAGGATTTTGTCATCAAGCCGTTTTTGTCTACAGACGTATATCACGCATTAGATAAAGTATTTGGAAAGGAATAATTGAGCCAAAGGTTCAGAAAATATAGATTTGGCGGTAGTTTCATCCTCCTTGTCGGGTGGTCCTGATAAGGAGGTTTGTTGTAAGTACTTAAGTTTCAAAGGGCGTTGTAGTATACATGATCACAATGGAAAGGAGATTGGCTATGGCAGACAACAAGTGGAGATGTAGGGCAGAGGATCTGAAGGGAACTCAGACAGAGAAAAATCTTCAGGAAGCTTTTGCAGGAGAATCAATGGCAAGAAATAAGTACACATTCTTTGCTTCAAAGGCTAAGAAGGATGGATATGTACAGATTTCCAACATATTTGCTGAGACCGCAGCAAACGAAAAAGAGCATGCAGAGATATGGTACAAGATACTTACAGGTATCGGTTCTACCATAGAAAATCTTCAGGTGGCTGCTGATGGAGAAGGCTATGAGTGGAAAGAAATGTATCCATCATTCGCCAAGACTGCGAGAGAGGAAGGCTTTGACGAGATAGCAGAGCTCTTTGAGGGCGTCGCAGCTATTGAGAAGGAACATGAGGAGCGCTATAAGAAGCTTCTTAAGAATATAGAGGATAAGATTGTTTTCTCCAGAGACGGAGATGCTGTATGGCAGTGCGGAAACTGCGGCCATATCGTTATAGGTCCCACAGCTCCGAAAGTTTGCCCTGTTTGTAATCATCCACAGGCTTATTTTGAGCTTAAAAAGGAGAACTACTAATTAGATAGAAACCATTAATCCGGTTATCATGCCGGTTTTGGCGGACAGAAGATTCTGGCTGCGTTTAATATAATCAAGGAGGTTTAGACTATGAAGTTCTACAAGTGTGAGCATTGCGGTAACATCGTAACTAAGCTTAAAGATTCAGGTGCACCTATTTCATGTTGCGGCGAAAACATGAAAGAGCTGGTTCCCGGCACATCCGATGGCGCTTTGGAAAAACATGTGCCTGCAGTTACTGTTGACGGCAGCAAAGTAACTGTTGTGGTTGGTGAAGTAGAGCATCCCATGCTTCCCGAACATTTCATCCAGTGGATATGCCTTGAGACAGATAAGGGCTGCATGTTTAAGAATCTCAATCCCGGAGAAAAGCCCTGCGCTGAATTCGTTCTGGCAGCAGGCGAGAAGGCAGTTGCAGCTTATGAGTACTGCAATCTTCATGGCTTATGGAAGAAGGATATCTAAAGAAAACTATTTAGACCTATTCGGAACCCGCATTTTTGCGGGTTCCATTAAATTACAGACGTAAACAGGAGACAGGAAATGGAATTTACTACCCTATGTTACCTTGAAAAAGACGGAAAATATCTGATGCTTCACAGAACAAAGAAGGAGAATGATGTAAATAAGGATAAGTGGATCGCCCCGGGTGGACATATTGAGGACGGGGAAAGCCCCGAGGAGTGCGCCATCAGAGAAGTCCTTGAGGAAACAGGATATAGGGTAAAAAGTCTTAAATTCAGAGGCCTTGTGACCTTCTATTCCGAAGCCACAGTAGATAGTGATTCTTTAACAGATTATATGTGTCTTTTTACCAGCGATGATTTTGATGGAGAGGAGATTGTCTGTAACGAGGGAGAGCTTTCCTGGGTTGATAAGAACTCATTAAGAGATCTTAATTTGTGGAAAGGTGACCTGATTTTTCTGGATCTCATACGGGATCCCCAGAGGCCATTCTTCTCACTAAAGCTTACCTATCACAGGGATGAGCTCATAAGAGCGGTGCTTGATGGAAACGATATTAAAATAAATCAAGAAAAGTGATTAAATATGTCACTATAAAAAAGAGATATAAGTGTTAAAATAAAATTCATCAAAATTGTTTGATGAATTTTATTTTTGCATTAATTTAGCCGATATATAAGGGGAGTAATCTTTTTGAATTGACAGAAAATAGCCTTTAAGGAGGAGATTATATGAAAAACTTTGAAAAATACAAGAAACAGTATTATATGCCGCCTACACCTACATATGAGTGGGTTAAGAAGGATTATATCGATCATCCGCCCATCTGGTGCAGCGTGGACCTTAGAGATGGAAACCAGGCCCTTATTGAACCCATGAGTCTTGATGAGAAGCTTGAGTTTTTCACTATGCTTGTTGAGCTTGGATTCAAAGAGATTGAGATCGGATTCCCTGCTGCTTCTGAGACAGAATTCGAGTTTGCACGTACCCTTATCGACAAAAACATGATCCCTGACGACGTGACCGTTCAGGTACTGACTCAGGCCAGAGAACACATCATCAAGAGAACTTTCGAGGCCGTTAAGGGCGCTCCGAAGGCTATAATTCATCTGTACAATTCAACATCTGTTGCTCAGCGTGAGCAGGTTTTCAAGAAAAACAAGGAAGACGTTAAGCAGATAGCAGTTGAGGGTGCAAAACTTCTTGATAAACTGGCAAAGGAGACATCCGGGAACTTTTCATTCGAGTATTCTCCTGAGAGTTTCCCGGGAACAGAGGTGGACTATGCGGTTGAAGTCTGCAACGCTGTTCTTGATGTGTGGAAGCCTACAAAGGATAACAAGGTTATCATCAACATTCCCACAACTGTTGAGATTGCAATGCCTCATGTATTTGCAACTCAGGTCGAGTATATTCACCACAACTTAAAATACAGAGATGCCGTTACATTGTCTCTTCATCCCCACAACGACAGAGGCTCAGGTATAAGTGATGCTGAGCTTGGCTGTCTTGCAGGTGCTGACAGAATTGAGGGTACACTTTTTGGAAACGGTGAGAGAACCGGTAACGTAGACATTGTTACTTTGGCTATCAATATGTATTCCCACGGCGTTGATCCAAAGCTTGATTTCAGTAATATCAACAAGATCGGTGAGGCTTACGAGAGACTTACCAGAATGCGCATATTTGAGAGACAGCCTTACGCAGGACAGCTGGTGTTCACTGCTTTTTCAGGATCTCATCAGGATGCTATCAGCAAGGGCTTCTCCTGGCATGAAGCAGGAAAAGACAATGGAATCTGGTCTGTGCCTTATCTTCCCATCGATCCCAAGGATCTGGGCAGAGAGTACGACGGAGATGTTATCAGAATCAACTCCCAGTCAGGTAAAGGTGGCGTAAGCTACATCTTGAAGACAAATTATGGTATGATGGTACCGAAAGAGATGCAGACTGATGTAAGCTACACCATCAAGGATGTATCTGACAGGGAGCATGCTGAACTTGCTCCCGGCCGTATTTACCAGATATTTGAGGATAAATATGTTCACAATGAGTCAGTATTTAAAGTAGCTGACGTTCATTTCAAGCAGGTAAACGGAATACTTGCCCAGGTTACTGTTTCTCACGGCGGAAAAGAAAATGTGGTTGAGGCAAACGGTAATGGTCGTCTTGATGCGGTAAGTAATGCATTTAAGCAGTACTTTGGAATAAGCTACGAGCTCTCTGTTTACGAGGAGCACGCACTTAGCCGCGGTTCATCATCAAAGGCATGTACTTATGTAGGCATTACCTGTGACGGCAAGAAGTACTGGGGAGTTGGAATCGATGAGGATATCATCAGATCCTCCATAAATGCCCTTACTGTGGCTGTTAACCAGCTTGATGCAGTAAAAGCAAGTACAGATGCCAAAGATGAACGAATTAGTGCTATACTTAATTACATCCAGGAAAATTATTTAACGGTTACGCTTGATGATCTTTCCAAAGAGTTTTATCTTTCGAAGCCATATTTGTCCAAGTATATTAAGGAAAAGTCCGGAGTTACTTTCGGAGAAAACGTTAAAAAGATAAGGCTTAAGAAGGCAAGCATTCTTCTTAAGAACGGCAACATGAAGGTAGAGAGAGTGGCAGAGGCTGCAGGCTATCAGAATGTTGAGCATTTTAACAGACTTTTCAAGAAAAAATACGGTATGACACCGGTACAGTATCGCAGCAGCAGCCGCTGATAATCTGGACCTGGAAATAATTGTTTTTATAAGGGGAGGAAAAAATGAACTACGAAGAAATCGTCGCAAAAGTAAAGGATGCAGCTAAAAATGTTGATGTAAGCAATGTGCAGGAGCATGCTGCATATCAGTTCAATATCACCGGTGAGGGTGAAGGAGCTTTCTACATCGAGATCAATGATGGAAAGATGGATGTTCAGCCTTACGAGTACTTTGATCGTGATATTCTTGTTTTCACATCTGCTTCAGATCTTGTGGATATCCTTGAGGGCAAGACTGATTTCGTAAATGCTTATCTTACAGGCAAAATCAGCGCTGAGGGTGACCTTAGAAAGGCTGATCTGTTAAAGGGCATCGGAGCTGTTAAGAAGGAGGCTGCAAAGAAAGCACCGGCTAAGAAGGCACCGGCAAAGAAAGAGGCAAGTAGTAAAACAACAGCAAAAAAGACAACAGCAAAAAAAGCACCGGCTAAAAAGACTGTAAAAAAGTAATTCGGTGATATTCACTCAGGCTGCTGCATTTTGTAGCAGCCTGTTTTTCGTTTTGGTAAGCGTAGCAATATCAAAACATCATTATTTTTATTTATTGAGGTAGGAACACATATGGCAAGTAACAAAAAAGTTGACGTACTGATTATCGGAGCAGGCCCGGGAGGAATTTTCTGTGCCTATGAGCTCATTGAAAAAAGACCTGATCTTAAGGTTATGATAATCGAAAAGGGAAGATCTATTGAGAAGAGACAGTGCCCCAAGAGAACCACAGGTAAGTGCATGGGCTGTAAGCCCTGCTCAATAACCACAGGTTTTGCGGGAGCTGGAGCCTTTTCTGATGGAAAGTTATCCCTTTCTCCTGATGTAGGAGGTACTTTGCCTGATATTTTAGGATATGATGAGGCAACAGCTCTGATAAAAGAGTCTGATGACATCTATCTTAAGTTTGGCGCTGATACCAGCGTTTATGGTGTCAACAAGGAAGAAGAAATAAGAGAGATAAGAAGAAAGGCTATTAATGCCAACCTTAAGCTGGTTGAGTGTCCCATAAGACACCTTGGAACAGAAGAGGGATATAAGATCTATAAGAAGCTCCAGGAGCACCTTGCAGACAAGGGAGTAGAGCTTATGTTCAACACAATGGTTGATGAGATCATTGTGGATAACGCAGCAGCAACAGGTGTTAAGATCCACGGCGGTGAGATAATCGAGGCAGATGAGATCGTATCTGCTGTAGGCAGAGAAGGCGCTGACTGGTTCAGAGCTCAGTGCGAAGAGATCGGCATCGAGACAAAGCCCGGAACAGTAGACGTTGGTGTCAGAGTTGAAGTAAGAGATGAGGTAATGCAGAGCCTTAACGAGAACCTTTACGAGGCTAAGCTTATTTATCATACCCCCACTTTTGATGATAAAGTTCGTACATTCTGTACCAATCCTTCAGGTGAAGTTGCTACAGAGTACTATGAAGGCGGCCTTGCAGTAGTTAACGGTCATGCATACAAGAGCAAGGAATACAAGACAAACAACACTAATTTTGCGCTTCTTGTTTCAAAGAACTTTACAAAGCCCTTTAAAACACCTATAGAATATGGTAAAAAGATAGCAGAGCTTGCAAACATGCTTTGTGATGGCAAGATTCTTGTTCAGACCTACGGCGATTTCAAGCGCGGAAGAAGAACAAATGAGGAGAGACTTGCAAGAAACAACCTTATCCCTACACTTAAGGATGCGGTACCCGGTGACCTTTCACTTGTATTCCCTCACAGAATCATGGTGGATCTCGATGAAATGATCCAGGCACTTGATAAGGTAACTCCCGGAATTGCTTCAGAGGAGACACTTCTTTATGGTGTTGAGGTTAAGTTCTACTCCAACAAGGTTATTGTAAATACTGATTTTGAGACAAGCATCAAGAACCTTAGAGCAATCGGAGACGGAGCAGGCATAACCAGAGGACTGCAGCAGGCAAGCGCTAACGGTCTTAAGGTTGCAAGAAGCATCCTTTCCAAGATTGAAAACAAGTAATGTCCAAAAGATATCGAAAGTGAATATGCTAAGAGAACTTAAGAATTTTTACATCAGAAATAAAATACAAAAAACACTACGAAAGACTGCTGTGGTGGCAGTCTTTCTTTTGGTGTTATCAGCAGCATCCGGATGCAAGAAGCTTGATAATACCAGAATTGTGTTTACAACAGGCTTTTCAGGGGATGAGCTTTTTAGGATAGAGGAAATGACCTGCACTGAGTCAGAGTTTATGGTTTATCTGGTAAATGAGCAGGATACCTATGAAAACGGATTTGGACGTGATATCTGGAATGTGAGCGTAGGAAATGAGACCATGGAGGAGAGAGTTAAGGAGAACTGCCTTTCAACTCTTGCCCAGGTAAAAGCCATGAATCTCCTTGCTGTAGAAAATGGCATTGTTTTGACGGATTCGGAGCTTTCACTTGCAGAAGAAGCGGGAAAGGCTTATTACAACTCTCTGTCAGAAGATGAGATCAAGGCCATGAAAAATGTTTCCAGAGAAACGATAATAAAGCTTTATGAGGAGTATGCTCTTGCTGATAAGCTTTATAAGTACATCATCAAGGACATCAATCCTGAGATAAGTGATGATGAGGCAAGAACCATAACTGTAGAGCAGATTGTTTTAAATACCTGGAAGCTTGATGCATCTGGAAATAAGGAATATTTTGGTGCTGTGGAAAAGGCACAGGTTTATTCCACTGCCAGAGATATTCTTTCACAGATAAACGCAGGTACAGATTTTGACGTACTACTTGAGCAGTATAGCGAAGCTGAAGAAGGTACGGTTTCCTTTGGTAAAGGCGATGTAGACGAAAAAATAGAGGAAGTTGCTTTTAACCTGGATACCGGAGAAGTCAGCAAAATTATCGAGACCGAGGATGCCTATGTTATCCTTAAGTGCGTAAGTACCTTTAACAGAGAAGAGACAGAGGTAAACAAAGTAAGGATCGTTGAGGAGAGGAAGCGCGAAGTTTTCGGACAGCAATATGACGCTTTCACAGCTGACCTTTCAAGGGTTATGAACAATGAGCTTTGGGAAAAGATAACCCTGTCAACATTGGAAAACGTCACAACAACATCCTTCTTCGAAGTATATGACAAGTATTTTAACGGTAACGGGAGTTAAACGAGCTCGTTACCGTTTATCTTTATCAATAAATTCAAGGACAAGTACGGCAAGGGTTTTGTTTTGCTTTCCTGGTTCCATCAGAAACCTATAATTGTTAGCACTCACTACAAATGAGTGCTAATTTTTTATTGACTTTTATGCGAACGGGTCTTAAACTCATATTTATGGGTGTTATTATACAGTTAGTAGAACACCAACCTGAAAAATAATCATAGCGCGGAGCTTGAAAACATGCGATATCCGCGATTATATGGAGGCAATACAATGGAGAAAAAAGGTAATCTTTCAATTAACTCAGAGAACATGTTCCCTATTATCAAGAAGTGGCTGTATTCAGATCACGACATATTCTATCGTGAGGTTATTTCAAACGCATGTGATGCTATCACTAAGATAAAGAAGATGGACATGATGGGAGAGTATACTCTTCCCGATGGTTTTAAGCCTTGCGTAAAGGTTGTTCTTAACGATAAGGATAAGACAATCAAGATCACAGATAACGGTATCGGTATGACAGCTGAGGAGGTTGAGGAGTACATCAACCAGGTGGCTTTTTCAGGCGCTACAGACTTCCTTAATAAGTACAAGGACAAGGCTAATGCTGACCAGATCATCGGTCACTTCGGTCTTGGCTTCTATTCAACATTCATGGTATCTGATTATGTTGAAATCGATACCCTTTCATATAAGTCAGATGCTGAGTCTGTTCACTGGACCTGCGATGGTGGCTCTGATTTCGAGATGACAGATGGCGATAAAAAGGAAGTTGGTACAACAATCACCCTTCATCTTTCGGATGACTGCCTTGAGTTCTGCAATGAGTACAAGGCTCGCGAAGTAGTTGAGAAGTACTGCTCATTTATGCCTTATGAGATCTATCTTTCAAGAGAAAACGAAGAAGGCACTGAGACAATCAAGGAATCTGAGAAGCGCGATGACGATGTTGTTATCGAGGAGATCCATCCCGAGAAAAAGGAAGGCGAGGATAAAGAGCCAGAGACTGAGCTTAAGATAAAGAGAAGGCCTCAGCTTCTTAACGACATCCATCCTCTTTGGGCAAAGACACCCAAGGACTGCACAGATGATGAATATAAGGAATTCTACAGAAAGGTATTCCGTGATTACAAGGAGCCTTTATTCTGGATTCATCTTAATATGGATTATCCCTTCAACTTAAAGGGTATCCTTTATTTCCCCAAGATCAACATGGAGTTTGAGTCTGCTGAGGGAACAATCAAGCTTTACAACAATCAGGTATTTATCGCTGATAACATTAAGGAAGTAATTCCTGAGTATCTTATGCTCCTTAAGGGTGTTATTGACTGTCCTGACCTTCCTCTTAACGTATCAAGAAGTGCACTTCAGAACGACGGCTTTGTTAAGAAAATTTCTGATTATATCAGTAAGAAGGTTGCTGAGAAGCTTGCAGGACTTTGTAAGACAGATAAGGAAAACTACGACAAGTACTGGGAGGATATTTCTCCCTTCATTAAGTATGGCTGCTTAAAGGACGACAAGTTCTGTGAGAAGATGAATGATTACATCCTCTTTAAGAATCTTGATGGTAAGTATCTCACTCTTCCCGAGGCACTTCAGATCAACAAGGAAGCGGAAATGGCAGCAGCTGCAGAGGACGAGAACGGCAACAAGGTTGAGGCAGAAGTTGTTGTTGAGAACGGTAATGCAGTAAATGATGGTGACAAGGCTGATGTTGATGCAAAAAAAGAACCACGCACAATTTACTATGTAACTGATGAGCAGCAGCAGAGCCAGTACATTAACATGTTCAAGGCTCAGAAGATGGAAGCTTTCATTTTGAATCACAACATCGATGTGCCTTTCATACAGCAGCTTGAGTCCAAGAATCAGGATATCAGATTCCAGAGAATCGATGCTGACCTTACAGATACCTTTAAGAGCCGTACATCCAAGAAAGCTGCAAAGGAATTCGAGGAGATTGAGAAGAATCTCGGAGATAAGATGAAGAAGGCCCTTAAGAATGATAAGCTTGTAGTTAAGGTTGAGAAGCTTAAGGATAAGAATATTTCTTCAATGCTGACAGTATCTGAGGATGCTAGACGTATGCAGGATATGATGAAGATGTATGCTGCAAATGGAATGATGATGGGCGATTTCGGAATGGGCGGACAGACCCTTGTTCTTAATGCAAATCATCCTCTTGTGAAGTACGTAATGGAGAATGAGGAAGGCGAGAATGTGAGCACAATCTGCGAGCAGCTCTATGACCTTGCAAGAATCCAGAACGCTCCTCTTGATGCAGAAGCTATGACAAAATTTGTAAAGAGAAGCAATGATATTATGATGCTTCTTGCTAAGTAATATTGAAAAACCACTGTTAAATCAGTGTAAAACAGGTCGGAATAAGTGAATGTTTCCGATCTGTTTTTGTCTTATGGTAAATATACTGTTATGTTAAGTGGATAGCGCGATTTTTGTAGATTACGTTATATTATATGGAAACGATTTGAGGTTTAATTGGCCAAATATGCAGATTACATGCTAGTATTTGGTGTAATAAGTTGTAAAAATGGCTTGTTGTCTGCGCTTTATTGTGCTAAAGTAAGTTTGCATTAGAAAAAATCTAGAAAAACAGGCATGGAAGGAGGTATGACATGCCATCTCTTGTTGATGTACAAGATATTTGTAAAGTTTATAATCCGGGAGAGAATGAGGTAAGAGCTCTTGATCATGTGTCTCTTACTATTGAGCAGGGTGAATTTGTTGCGATCATAGGACAGTCAGGATCCGGAAAATCAACCCTTATGAATATGCTCGGATGCCTGGATACACCCACAAGCGGAAAATATTATCTGAATGGAGTGGACGTATCTCATATGACGGATGACCAGCAGTCTGATGTCAGGAACAGAGAGATTGGCTTTATTTTCCAGGGATTTAACCTTATCCAGTCACTTACAGCCCTTGAAAATGTGGAGTTGCCTTTGATGTACAGAGGCGTTGCCAAGAAGACAAGAATGGAGTTGTCAAAAGCAGCTCTTGAAAATGTGGGACTTGCAAAACGTATGGATCACAAGCCTACAGAGCTTTCAGGTGGTCAGCAGCAGAGAGTTGCCATTGCGAGAGCCATAGCTCAGGCTCCGCCGATACTTCTTGCGGATGAGCCTACAGGTAACCTTGATAGCGGTTCAAGTAAGGAAATAATAAACACTATTAAAAGTCTTCACGCAGAGGGACGAACAGTTATCCTAATCACTCACGACCCGGGCATTGCCCATCAGGCCAAGAGAATCATTACTATAAGTGATGGAAAGATAGCAAGCGACGTGATCAACGAAGACTATAAACCCATGTGAGAAATTCTGGAGGATTGATAAATGAAGCTTTTTAAGAAGAAAGAGGCAGTTGAAACAGTAGATGGCGCTGTAAAGCCTAAGAAGAAGTTAAAGAAAAGGTGGATTGCTCTTATAGTTGTGGCACTTCTTATTGCCTTTGTGGTTGTAAGAAATATCCAGGCAAGTAATGCACCCATTACAGTAACAACAGTTCCTGTAATGTCTGGAGATATCGAGGAAGTTGTTTCAATAAGCGGAAATATCACATCTGATGAGACTAAGACTTACTACTCAGATATCACCGCTCCTGTGGATCAGCTTGAGCTTTCAGCAGGCGACAGAGTAAATAAGGGTGATGTGCTTTTTGCTTATGATGAGTTAGACCTTGCAGAAGCTAAGACAAAGGCAGAACTCAGCCTTCAGCAGGCAAACGGAAACTACAGCGGAAGCATTGAAAAGAATAACAAAGCTACAGACGTACTTACAGGTCTTAGCATTCATGACATCAACACAAGACTTGATGAGATCACTGCAGAAGTTGATGCATTAAACGACAAGATCACTGAGAAGACAAGCCGTATGAACCAGACCCTTACTGACCTTCAGAAGACAAGTCAGGATATAGACCAGAACGGCGTTTCTGATTCTTACGATGCTACTCAGAAGAATGACAGTCCTGAGACAAGACACACTGAGGACGGAACACAGATGTCTCTTGAGATTCAGAATGCAATAGCAGACGTTCAGTATGCTCTTTCCAACGATCCTGAAATACAGGAATGGAACAAGCAGATAACAGCTCTTAATGAGGAAAAGCAGGATCTTACCGAGCAGGCAGGAGCAGAGCAGAGTAAGCTTACTTCAGGTGAAAAGAGCGCACTTGATGCTCAGAGACAACTTACTGAGCTTGAGAGCACAAATACAATAGCAGATATCGAAAATGCAGAAGGCGGTGTAAAAGCTGATTTTGCAGGTGTTGTAACAGAAGTTGCAATTGAAAAAGGTGCGACAGTTACAGCAGGAACCAAGGTTATGACAGTTGAAAGTACTGATAATGTCAGAGTAGACGTTCAGATTTCCAAGGCTGATCTTGGTAAGGTAAATGTTGGACAGGCTGTTGATGTAACTGTTAACGGCAATACTTACGAAGGCGAAGTTACAAAGATTGCAGGCGCTGCAGAGAAAAATGCCAGCGGTGTTCCCGTTGTAGACGGCCAGATCAAGATCAAGAACCCTGATGACAAGATCATTCTTGGCGTTGAGTCTTCAAATAAGATTCACACACAGAAGGCCGAGCATGTTATCGTAATCCCTTATGAGTACGTTGGAACAGATTCTGTAGGCGACTTCGTAATGACAGTAGAGAACGGTGTCCTTACAAGAAGAGACGTAACAATCGGTATTACATCTACTACCGATGCAGAGATCACAGAAGGCCTTACAGAGGGTGAAAATATCGTAGCTGCCGATGTTTCTACATTGGTTGAGGGTACACCTGCAGTAGCGATTCTTGGAGAATAATAACTATAATGGATAAATTTCTTGAATATCTGGAAAGTGCCATAAAAAATATTCGCAGCAATAAGCTAAGGACAGGCCTTACGATGCTGGGAATCATAATAGGTATCGCATCTGTTATAGCGGTTATCACCATCGGAAACGGAATGGCTGATTATGTATCAAATGAGGTCAACTCGATCGGAGGAAACATTGCGGCCATTTACCTTGATACAACTATTACCGATGACTGGTTTGACAATGATGATCTTACTCAGCTTAAGGAGGACTTTCCGCAGCTGCTTGGCGCATCCTATTACCTTGGCGATATGGGTTTTGTGGCAGGTAAAAAAGGAACCTTTGATTCATATATCTACGGAGCAACTGCTGACTATAAGTACACAGCGGGTACCAAGCTGAAAACCGGCTCCTATTTTACCGATGAGCAGGTTGCATCGGGAGCGAAGGTATGCGTTCTTATGGAGACGGATGCAAAGCATCTCTTTGGAACAGCGGATGTTATAGGAAAAACCGTAAATGTAACTCTTAACGGTGCGACTGTAGAGCTTGAGATCATAGGTATAAAAGAAAACTTCAGTGAGATGATAACGAAGGTAATGGAGCTTGATGAAGGCTATACTGCAATGATAGAAATGCCCATTACTACATTCGGAAATTCTTACGGATACTATATTGAAGATTTTAGCTCTATGGAGATTTACTGGCCACAGAACCAGCCTGAGTCAATAGTTACAAATGTCACCAGATACTTTGAAAACAAAAAGGGGCTAAGGGGACAGAACGCAATTCAGTATATGAGCATGAGTGATGTATCATCAGAGGTCAATTCCGTAATGGGTGCGATCACTACATTTATTTCACTGGTTGCGGCCATATCTCTTCTTGTAGGAGGAATCGGAGTTATGAATATCATGCTGGTTTCTGTTACTGAGAGAACAAGGGAGATAGGAATAAGGAAATCAATCGGTGCAAAGACCGGCTCCATACTTGTTCAGTTCCTTGCCGAGTCGTCGATTATATCCTTTATGGGCGGAGTAGTCGGAGTTATTGTCGGTATCGCGGGAGCCAAGATAGGAGCTTATTTTCTTAAGTTCCATGTCAGTGTTGACCTTGTCACCGTGGTTATTGCTACTGTATTTGCAACCGGAATAGGACTTTTCTTTGGAATCTATCCTGCAAGAAAAGCTGCTAAGATGAAGCCCATTGATGCTCTTTCAAAACGATAATTTGTTGAGGTATATTTGTGGAATATCTAAAAAGCGCGTTAGCCAGTATTAGACATAATAAGGGAAGATCCTTTCTTACGATGCTTGGTATCATAATCGGTATTGCATCGGTTATTACGATTCTGGCTATCGGTAACGGAATGAAAACATATGTAAATACCAGTTTGGATGAGATAACAAACGGTGCTGTTACCATTAACATCGATCCTAAAAAGACCGACAGATTTTTGACCCCCGCTAATCTTGATACCATTGAGGGAGCGGTTAATGAAATATACGGATTGACACCCAGATTTTCAGGCAATGTTGGATGCCACATGAGAGAAGATATGATTGTTTTTCTTGAAGGTGGAGCTCCTATAGTTGAGAGGGAGTTCACCGATGGCATGTATAAAGGGCATTGCTTCAAGGAAGATGACGTGGAGGGTGCACGAAGTGTAGGTGTAGTTGACCAGCGTACTGCTATTCTTCTTTTTGGAACAGATGATGTTATTGATAAAACGATCGAGGTTACTTACAACACCGGAAGTACTGAAATAACCATAATAGGTGTTGCGGCAAGTACTCCTGATAGAATTGCTCAGGCTAAGCAGGCAAGACAGCTCAGGCAGGAAAGCTACTATTACTGTGATGTGTATGTGCCATACACTCTGCTTACCCAGAAGATGGGATATGTGGATGAGAAGATTACTTCATTCCAACTGTATACGCTTCCGGGAATGGCAGATGAAGCTGCGCTTAAGGTAAAGGCAGCAGCTGAAAACATTCTTTCTCTCAGAGGAGAAGGCGCTGTTAAGATTCAGTCCTTTGCCAGCATGGCTGCGATGTATAACAATATTTTGAATGTTGTGACTCTGGTCGTTGCACTTATAGCCGCTATTTCACTGGTTGTAGGTGGTATCGGCGTTATGAATATCATGACAGTTACAGTCACTGAGAGAACCAGGGAAATCGGTATCAGAAAATCCCTTGGTGCAAGAACCTCCATGGTTCTTATGCAGTTCCTTACGGAATCTGCGGTTATAACACTTATTGGCGGAATAATCGGTATGATAATGGGATTCATTTTTACCAAGATCGCTGAAAGCTTTATGCCCTTTGCTCCCGTTATAAGTCCTATGCATGTGCTGCTTGTTGTTTCTATATCAATAGCAGACGGACTTTTCTTTGGAATATATCCTGCGCGCCGCGCAGCGAAGCTTGATCCTATCGAGGCCCTTCGTCAGGAATGATAAGTACCTTATTAATTGTCAGATAATATGATATAATTATGACAATAATGTAAATCTTGGGGATTCGTTTCGTGAAGAGTGTTATTGATCGCCTGTTAAAAGGTCAATTTGAATATAATGAAAGAACGTTGAGCTTCTCTCTGCCTCGTCTGGAGTTAAATATAAAACCGGGCGAGGTTTATGAGGGTAGCTTTACTTTGTATGGGCCCAAAGACAGAGCAGTGCAGGGCTCTATTTTTTCCTCTGAAATGAGAATGGAGATTCTCACAGCGAACTTTGCGGGTTCTGAGTTTGAAGTTGCCTTTAGATTTGATGGTAAGGGGCTCAGTGCCGGAGACGTTCTTAAGGGGGATTTCAGTGTTATCTCAAATCAGGGAGAGTATCAGCTTCCCTTTGTTGTGAATGTGGAGATAAGCCATGTTATGTCCAGTATGGGACAGATTCGCAACATGTTCCACTTTTTGAATCTTGCCAAAACCGACTGGGATGAGGCAAAGAAGTTATTCTATTCTGACGAGTTCATAGAGGTCTTCACAGAGAATGATTCTGAGTATGAATGCCTTTACAGAGGTCTGTCAGCTATTCCGATGTCTGAAGCAAACCTGGAGGAATTCCTGGTTTCCATAAAAAAGAAACAGCCTATTACCTACATACAGGATAGGACAAGCATAGAGATTGAGAACCCCACTGCGATTTCCGAGCATACGGTTATGCTTGCAAGGAACGGATGGGGCTATACTCATTTGGATGTTATTTTTGACGGAGATTTCCTCTCCTCAGATACTGTAGAACTTACGGATAACGATTTTATCGGGAATAATTGTTTCTACAAGTTCCGCATATATACAGAGAAACTTCACGACGGCAACAATTACGGCTCCGTTACCTTTAAGAGCGCATATAACGAGGTTGTGATCCCTGTTACCGTAAGGATGAATCTTGGAGTTGATCACCTATCTTCCATTGATATGGAAAAAAAGAAGCTGGTAGTTGCGCTTGTTAAGCTCTATGAGGACTTTAGAAGTAAGAAGATCGGCTCAAGAGAGTGGCTTTCTGAGAGTGGAAAGCTTGTGAATAAAATGAACGCCGTTGACCCCAAGGATCAGGCATTTAGACTTTATACAGCACAGTATCTTATAACTGCTTCAAGAGTAAGTGAAGGAAAGTGGATCCTTGATCAGATGAGACCAATACTGGAAGATCCGGAGACAGGAAATGACGCTCTTTACTGCTATTATCTGTACCTTACTACACTTGTCAGCAGAGAAGAGAGCGATATTAACGAAGCTGCCAGGAAGATGGAAGGGATCCTTTCACGAAATCAGGATAACTGGCGTATTGCATGGCTTCTTCTTTTTATATCAGATACATATATGACAAGCTCCACCGGTAAGTGGCTTATGCTGGAAGAGCAGTTTAACCACGGCTGCAGGAGTCCGATCATTTATCTTGAGGCTTTAAATGCAATAGTTGAAAAGCCCACAATGCTCTCAAAACTTGGGGATTTTGAACTTCATACTCTCGAATACGGGGCAAAGAAGGGAATCCTCCAGGCGTCTGTAATTGAGCAGGCAGTTTATCTTGGCCTACGGGCAAGGAGCTACAACGACAGGCTGTGCAAGGTTCTTATGAAGTGCCATGAGATAAAGGGGGATAATGAATCCCTTGAAGCAGTATGCTCCCTTCTCATAAAAGGAAACCGCACAGATAAGGACGCTTTTGCATGGTACGAGAGAGGTGTTGAGAGCGATGTGCATATCACCAGACTTTATGAGTATTACATGGCATCCATCTATGTAGATGAGGATGGACTTTTGCCCTGCGATATTTCCAAGATGGTGCTCATGTTCTTTTCATATCAGAGCGATCTTGAATATGAGAAAAATGCCATCCTTTACAGATATCTTCACGAGCACAGGGATGAGTATCCCGATATATATGATTCCTACAGGCTTCAGATAGAGAAGTTCCTTTTGGAACAGCTTGACAGAGGCCGCATAAACAAGGACCTTGGATATTTATATAAAAACCTTCTGACCAGGCAGATGGTTGATGCCAGCAATTGCGATAAGGTTCTGAGAGCACTCTACAGCAATGAGATAAAGACCGATGACAAGCGAATGAAGAAGGTCATCGTGGTCTATGACAAGCTTGAGGGCGAGCTGGAGTATCCTTTAAATAACGGTATAGCATATGTGCCCCTTTATGGCAGTGACTACGCTGTTTTTCTTGAAGACCAGCACGGACACAGGTTTGCAGAAGGCATTTCTTTCATAAATCAGAAGCTTATGCTGGCAGGACATCTTAGCCAGTATGCAACACCTTATATCCAAAAAGGTCAGGAGAGCCTTGAGCTTTTCCTCTGCGAGCTTGAGAAAAATACCTATACTATCACCATGGAGAACGTGGGAAGATACAGAGAGCTTGCGGAATCAGAGCAGGTTAGGAAGAAGTGCAGAAGCAGGATCAGAGAGAGCCTTATCAGGTTCTATTACGATAATGACTTTGAGAGGCAGCTTTCCGAGTACATGGAAGACCTTGATCTGGACGGACTTTCAAGCACAGAGAGGGCGGCGATGTACGAGCTTATGGTTATGTCCGGTAACTATGAAAAGGCTTTTGCCCTCGTTAAGGAATATGGAACCTATAAGCTTGATGCCAGAGTTGTGATGCGTATGTGCGGAAGACTTATGGATAACGAGCTTATGGAAGATAGCGAGGATAATGCTGGTATTGCATGGTACGCATTTAAGCAGTCAAAGTATGATGAGCAGCTTTTGCAGTATTTGTCTGCGAATTTCAACGGTACAGTAAGACAGATGCGTGACCTGTGGAAAGCAGCTACCTCTTATGGAGTAGATGTGTATGATCTGACGAAACGAATCCTTATTCAGATTCTGTACACAGGCGCTCATATTGGGGATAAGACATCGCTTTTCAGAGGCTATGTAATGAGAAGCGGCGGAGGAGACGATCTTGAGAGAGCATTTCTTGCCCAGTCGTCTCACGACTACTTTGTCTATAATATGATCACGGATGGTTATATTTTTGAGAGAATAGGCATTCTGGCATCTCAAAAGGTAGAGCTTCATGATGTCTGTAAGATGGCATATCTTAGAAGCTTTACAGAAACCCATGTGACTGATGTAAAGCCCATGCAGGAGGTTATAGAAGACTTCCTGGGAAGCCTTTTGGAGAAGGATATATACTTTGCATTTTTCATGAATTATCTCGGGGAACTGCCTAAGATGCAGAGGTTCTGCGATAAGACCATAATCGAGTACAGGACAACTCCCGGCACCAAGTGCATTGTTCATTACACAGGCGGTGAGGAAGAGGATGACGAGTATCATACAATTCAGATGCAGGAGATGTATCCCGGAATTTATGACATATCATTTGTCTTGTTCTTTGGTGAGCAGATGCAGTATTACATAACCGAAGAGAGCTATGGAGGCAGAGGAGAAAAGCTCACAGAGAGCGGAATGCTTTCAAAGAGCGATATAGTTCAGGAAACTGTTGCGGGAAGATATTCCATTATCAACGATGTCATGATAGGAAAAACTCTTCAGGATTATGAGACAGTGGACAGACTACTTTCTGAGTACTACAGAAAGAGATTTTTAACAAACAGATTATTTACTATGATTTAAGGATTTAGTTTATGTCGATATTTGGGGAAGCTAAAACTTCACGAAGATTTGTACTTGGCTATGATCTGGGGGAAGAAGTCTCACAGATCAGCTTCCTTGCGTCCGATTCTGACCTGCCTGAGACCTTATCAACCCTTGCGGGAGCTGAGCTTTACAATATCCCTACGGTTTTGTGTAAGCGCAGCGAGGTCAATCAGTGGTTTTACGGAAAAGACGCTATTGCAAAAATAGAGAGCGGAGAGGGAGTCAGGGTTGATCACCTGATTGAGATTGCAAGAAAGGGCAAGAGAGTTGATGTGGACGGAACGGGCTATGATCCGGTATCTCTCCTTACCTTGTTTGTAAAAAGAACCCTTTCACTTTTATCTATGGAGATGTCCATGGATATGGTTGACGCCATTGTTTTCACAACGAGAATAATGGACACAAGAATGATCGATGTTTTATCTGAAGTTACCGGGGCTTTGGCACTTCCGGTAAAGAGCATTTTTTATCAGAGTTATGAGGATAGTCTCTATCATTACATGCTCTATCAGCCTGATGATCTCACAACACATGCGGTAATTGCCTGCGATTACAGCTTCGGAACCATGACAGTTTACGATATGAAGCTTAATCACAGAACAACTCCTGTTGTTGTAACTATTGATAAGAGTAATGAGGACTGCCTTGCAATATCCGCAGGAGGTTTTCCTGAGGATCCTACGGAAAAGGCTAAGGTTATAGACAGGCTTGATGAAAGGCTTCTGGATTTTTCAAAAGAGATAATGGATGGCAGGATTGTCAGCTCTGTGTTCCTTTTAGGAGAGGGCTTCAGAGAGCAGTGGATGCAGAAGTCTCTGGATTTTTTGTGCAGAACAAGGAGAGTTTTCCAGGGAAACAACCTCTTTAGTAAGGGAGCTAGCATCGCTGCAAGGGAGAAGATAAATCCCACAGACAGGATGGATAAGTATGTGCTCCTTGATGCGGATAAGCTTAAGTCCAATCTTGGACTAATGGTTAAAAAGCAGGGAAAGGAAGTGTATCATGCCCTTCTTGATGCCGGTGAAAACTGGTATGATGTAAGTGAGAGCATAGATATCATCCTTGAGCTGGAAGCTTTCGTGGAGATAATAATCACACCCCTTACGGGCGGTGAGAGACGTATACACAAGATAGAACTTGAGGGACTTCCCATAAGACCTGTGAGAACCACAAGGCTTCGAATGAAGATACTTATGCAATCAGCAAATAAGGTTATTATTAACCTTGAAGATATGGGATTTGGTGAGCTTTTCGAGTCATCAGGTCTGAACTGGACTGAGGAAATATCAGTATGAGCGGTATAATTCTATGTACGGGAAGGTATGCTACCAGACCGTATTATCTGGAAAAAATAGGGCGAAGGATTTATTCCATCGAAGAGCTGTGCTATTGCATGGTTCAGAATGCCTTCATGATAGATAGCGATTTCTTTGGCATGGACCTTGTTGAATGGATAGGCGATGAGCTTGGACTTGAAAAGCTCTCCTCGGAGCTTAGGTCTATGCTGGTGCATAACTGCTCGGCGGTTTCTTTTGCAGGAATGATATTCGATTATGTGGGTTATTCTCCAAAGGAAGATGTATCAAGAACCGAGGATGTCCTTAGAGGAAACGCGGACATGGATGTCTATGAAAAGAGAATGTCCATGGCTGAGTACCTTATGAAGCAGGGACATCTGCAGCAGGCCTTTAATGAGTACGAATATCTCTGGCGCCATATGCCTGAGATGGATAAGAATGTAAAAGCAAAGATAGAGCATAACGAAGCAGTTATGTATGCCCATCTTTTCATGTATGAGAGAGCAGGGGAGCTTTTCTACAAGGCATGGGAAGATGGCGGAGATGAGGAGTCCTACATGGGGTTCCTTGCAGCAAAAAGGATGACGCTGGAAGACAGGGAATATGTGGATTTTATATCCAAGAACAAGGAGGCTCACGCACTTTCACTTAAGCTTGAGCAGCGCCTTGATGAAGCAAATGATCTCTATGATGCCAGCAGCGCCAATATTAAACTCAGGAGTCTTGAGCTTTTTAGAAGCGGTGGCAAGATGAGCGAGTACTACGAAGAAATAGACAGGATTACGGAGGATATGAAGGCTGAGTACAGGAGCCTTGTGAATTAAGTGATAAGTTAGATTGACTATCTTGGGGAGAGATAATGGGGTTCTTTGATTTATTTAAGAAAAACAATCAGCATAAGGTGGACAGATCCAATCAGCATGAGCTGGAGAACTGGAACGATATTGTCTATACCAGAAAAGATATAGACATCGACGATCCTGTCCAGAGAAGAGAATATGTGGAAAACTGCCTGCAGCAAATGGCTGAGGCCAGTAGAGATCTGGATTCACTGCAGTTTGAATACAGGGCTGTAACTTCTCATCTAAGGGACATGGAGGAAATCGATGCTCTTCCTTCTGCTCAGAGATATGAGGTCAACAAGTGTGCGGAGCTTATTCTCGACAGTGAAGCCCAGCAAAAGAATTTCAACAAGAGAAAAAGTCGCATGTCTGATGCTGACTTTGAGAGGATGGAGCGCCTTCAGGGAGATGTTAAAAAGGGCGTAGAGAGCCTAAGGGAAGCTGAGGAGTATCAGAAGAAGGTCAAAAACGACCTTCGCCGTCTTGATGGAGAGAGGCAGGCCTACGAGTTTAGAAGAACTGAGCTTGAAGTTTCTATAGAAAATATGCACAAGATGATGATCGTTATTGCAGTGGCTCTTGGGGCAATAACACTGGTTCTTCTTGTGCTGTCCATTGCATTTGGCCTTACCGTAATCTATGGCTATATGGTTGCGATTTTAGTGGCTGCCCTTTCATTTATGTATCTGAATCAGAAGATACATGAGTCCAGGAAGGAAAAGAAGATTGTCTTAAATACGATTGCCCGTCTTATCCAGCTCCAGAACACAGTTAAGATAAGGTATGTAAACAACAGGAACCTTATTGATTACGAGTGTCTCAAATACAAGATTGATAATTCAAAGCAGCTCTACCAGCTTTACAACAAGTATTTGCAGGAAAAAACAGAAAGAGCACGCTACGAGGAGGCATCTAAGAAACTTGATAAGAACCAGAAGGCTCTTGTTCAGACCCTTAGAAAATATAGGATAAAGGATCCTGATATCTGGATTCATCAGGCAATTGCCCTTGTTAATCACAATGAAGAGGTTGAAATAAGGCACTCTCTTGTAGGTCAGAGGCAGTCCCTTAGAAAACAGATGGACTACAACAGGGACATCGTGGCAGGTAATGCCAAGAATGAAATTGAGGAGCTGGTAAGGCAGTATCCTATATACCGACAGGAAATTCTCGATATGGTATCAAGATACGAAAATGAGTATCCGGGTGCCTAAATTCCTTGATTTTTTTGTTGCTATTAAAGCTGTATAGGTGTTAGTATAAACGTTGTTGATTTTTTGTTTCTAAACTTATACGGTGGTTATTCACATGGCAAATTTTTTTGTAAACGAAAATGATAAGATAGGAGAGGAATGCGGCGTCTTCGGAATGTATGATTTCGATGGTGGAGACGTCGCACATTCTATTTATTACGGGTTGTTATCTCTCCAGCACAGAGGGCAGGAAAGCTGCGGTATCGCTGTAAGCGAAACCATGGGGCCTAAGGGGAAGGTAACCAGTCATAAGGACATGGGCCTTGTAAATGAAGCATTTAACTCCAAGATCCTGGAAGGGATGCACGGCGATATCGGTGTAGGTCACGTCAGATATTCTACTGCCGGCAGCAGTACCAGAGAAAATGCTCAGCCTCTTGTTCTTAATTATGTAAAGGGCACTCTTGCCATGGCCCATAACGGCAATCTCGTTAACGCTCCGGAGCTTCGTAGAGAGCTCGCTTATACTGGAGCAATTTTCCAAACAACAATCGATTCAGAAGTAATTGCATATCATATCGCAAGGGAGCGCCTTAACACTTCAGATGTAGAGGGCGCTGTTGCCAATGCAATGAAAAAGATCAAGGGTGCATATTCACTTGTTATCATGTCACCCAGAAAGCTTATCGGGGCAAGAGATCCCAATGGATTTAGACCTCTTGTAATAGGAAAAAGAGATAACTGTTATATCCTGGCATCAGAGACCTGCGCTTTGGATACAATAGGCGCTGAGTACATAAGAGACGTTGAACCGGGAGAGATAGTAACAATTTCTCCTGATGGCGGAATACAGTCCAACAAGGAGATGTGCAATATATCAGAACCCGGACATTGCATATTTGAATATATCTATTTTGCAAGACCGGATAGCATTCTTGACGGAGTCAGCGTATATGAGTCAAGAATCATGGCAGGTAGATTCCTTGCCAAGGATTCACCTGTGGAAGCTGATGTGGTTGTGGGTGTTCCGGAATCAGGTAACTGCGCAGCCCTTGGTTATGCCATGGAGTCAGGAATTCCTTACGGACAGGCACTTGTTAAGAACCAGTATATTGGCAGAACTTTTATTAAGCCCGGCCAAAAGAGCAGAGAGAGCAGTGTACAGGTTAAGTTAAATGCTCTAAAGAGTGCTGTTAAGGGTAAGAGAGTTGTCATGATAGATGACTCCATCGTAAGAGGAACAACCTCAGACAGAATTGTAAGAATGCTTAGGGATGCGGGAGCAACTGAAGTGCATATGAGAATCAGTTCACCTCCCTTCTTGTGGCCCTGCTACTTTGGTACAGATGTGCCTGCAAGAGAACAGCTTATAGCATATAATAGAAGTGTTGATGATATTTGTAAGATTATCGGCGCTGATTCCCTGGGATACCTTGGAGTCGACAGACTTGAGGAGATCGTAGGAAACAGAATAAAGATATGTAAGGGATGCTTTACAGGTGATTATCCTGTAGCACCACCCAGCGAAGATATTCGCGGAGAGTATGATATCTTGGAATAAAATTCCAAGATAAACAAATAGGCCATTCCAATGCGACTTGCGTCGCAGGGCCTATTTGTTTACTGAATCATATTCTCACGAAATCCGCAGCAGGTGCGGATTTCTGTAATTTTATTTAAAAACGGAAAGGATAAACTAATGAGTACAGATCGTTACAGTAGCCCGTTATCAGAGAGATACGCAAGCAAGGAGATGCAGTATATTTTTTCACAGGATATGAAGTTCAAGACCTGGAGAAAGCTTTGGATTGCCCTTGCTGAGATAGAGAAGGAGCTTGGTCTTAACATCACACAGGAGCAGATTGATGAGCTAAAGTCTCACCAGGATGACATCAACTATGATGTTGCTAAGGCTCGTGAGAAGGAAGTGCGTCACGATGTAATGAGCCACGTATATGCATATGGTCAGCAGTGCCCCGGGGCCGCAGGTATCATCCACCTGGGTGCAACAAGCTGCTACGTTGGAGATAACACAGATATCATCATCATGACTAAGGCTTTAAAGCTTGTTCGCAAGAAGCTTATAAATGTTATTTCCTGTCTTGCAAAATTTGCTGATGAATATAAGGATCTTCCTACTCTGGGATTTACACATTTCCAGCCTGCTCAGCCTACAACAGTAGGTAAGAGAGCATCACTTTGGCTTCAGGATTTCACAATCGACCTTGAGGACCTTGATTATGTTCTTGATAATATGAAGCTTCTTGGATCAAAGGGTACAACAGGTACACAGGCTTCTTTCCTTGAACTTTTTGACGGAGACCTTACAAAGGTAGATAAGCTTGATCCCATGCTCGCTGAAAAGATGGGCTTTAAGGGATGCATGGCTGTTTCAGGTCAGACCTACAGCCGTAAGATTGATATGAAGGTTGTAAATGTCCTTGCAGGTATCGCTTCATCAGCTACCAAGATGGCTCAGGACATCAGACTTCTTCAGCACCTTAAGGAAGTTGAAGAGCCCCATGAAGCAAAGCAGATCGGCTCATCAGCTATGGCTTATAAGAGAAATCCCATGAGAAGTGAGAGAATCTGTTCACTTTCAAGATACGTTATCGTAGACACACTTAACCCTGCAATTACTGAGATTTCACAGTGGTTCGAGAGAACTCTTGATGATTCGGCAAACAAGAGACTTTCAATTCCTGAAGGATTCCTTGCTATCGACGGAATTCTTGACCTGTGCATGAATGTCACTGACGGACTTGTAGTTTATCCTAAGGTTATTGAGAAGCGTCTTATGTCAGAGCTTCCTTTCATGGCTACTGAGAACATCATGATGGATGCAGTTAAGCTTGGCGGAAACAGACAGGAGCTTCACGAGAAGATCAGAGAGCTTTCAATGATCGCCGGCGATCATGTAAAGAAGGATGGTAAGGACAACGACCTCCTTGAGATGATTGTAAAGGATCCTGCTTTCCACATGACAGAAGAGAAGATTAAGGAGTGCATGGATCCTAAGAAGTACACAGGATGCAGTGCTCATCAGGTAGAGAGATTCCTTGCTGAGGTTGTTAATCCAATCCTTGAAGCTAACAAGGCAGAGCTTGGTCTTTCCGCAGAGATAAACGTTTGATTTATTTGGAGGATTTAAATGGCAAAAAAGGTATGGGACTATGAAAAGTTCAAGAAGGTTGCAAGAAAAGCTGCAGCCGAAGGAATTGTTCTTATAAAGAATGATGGAGATGTGCTTCCTCTTAAGAAGGGAACAGGGCTTGCTGTATTTGGCAGAAGCCAGATGAATTACTATAAGAGCGGAACAGGTTCAGGCGGTATGGTTAATGTTGACTATGTTGTGGGAATCTACGAGGCCCTTAGGGATTCTAAGAAGTTTAAGATGAATGAAACTGTAAGAGCAGCTTACGAGAAGTTCGTTGAAGAAAATCCCTTTGATGTGGGTGAGGGATGGGCAGCAGAGCCCTGGTTCCAGAAGGAGATGCCCCTTACAGATAAGTTTGTAAAGGCTGCTGCTAAGGAATCTGACGCAGCAGTATACGTAATCGGCAGAACAGCAGGAGAGGATCAGGACAGCAAAAACGAGCCCGGAAGCTATCTTCTTACAGATGATGAGAAGGCTGCCTTAAAGACAATCTGCAAAGCCTTTAAGAAGACTATCGTTCTTCTCAATGTTGGTAATATCATCGACATGAAGTGGGTAGATGAGATTGGACCTCAGGCCGTTCTTTATGTATGGCAGGGTGGTCAGGAAGGCGGAAATGCTGTTCTTGATGTTTTGGACGGAACAGTAAATCCTTCCGGTAAGCTTTCAGATACTATTGCTAAAAACATTGAGGATTACGCTTCAACCAGGAACTTTGGTTCAGATAAGAGAAACTTCCAGGCAGAAGATATCTATGTGGGATACCGTTATTTTGAGACCTTTAATAAGGATGCGGTTCTCTATCCCTTTGGATATGGACTTTCATACACAACCTTTGATATAGCGCTCGGCGAACTGGTTTATGATAGTAATGACGGCATTTCACTTGAGGTTCTTGTTACAAACACAGGTGACAAGGCAGGAAAAGAGGTTGTTCAGGTTTATGTAGAGGCGCCTCAGGGAGTACTTGGTAAACCCGGAAGAGCACTTGTCTCTTTTGGAAAGACAAATCTCTTAAAGCCCGGTGAAATGCAGAGTATTGAGTTCGATATTCCTAAGTATTGGATGGCATCCTATGATGACGCGGGTCTCACAAAGCATAAGTCTTCTTATGTTATGGAAGCAGGCGTATATAAAATCTATGCAGGATGCGATGTAAGAAGCGCTGAGGAAGTAGGCGAGTTTGAGCTTAAAAAGCTTGAAGTGATCGAGGAGTGCGAGGAAGCTTATGCTCCTGTTAAGGGCTTTGACAGATTAAAGCCCGTAGAAACAAAGAATGGCTATAAGGAAGGATCAGAGAAGGTTCCTGTAAGAACTCTTGATCCAAATAAAAAGAGGAAGGACAGACTTCCCAAGGTTTTACCCTATTCAGGTGATAAGGGCTTTAAGCTTAAGGACGTTGAAGATAAGAACGTATCCATGGAGGGCTTTATAGCACAGCTTTCCGATATGGATCTCATACATATGATGCGAGGAGAGGGAATGTGCTCTCCTAAGGTAACTGCAGGAATTGCAGGTGCTTACGGTGGTGTGACAGATAGGCTCAAGGCATTTGGTATCCCTGTTGGCGGATGTTCAGACGGTCCCAGCGGAATCAGAATGGACTGCGGAACTCACGCATTTGCACTTCCTAACGGAACATGTCTTGCATGTACCTTTGATGAAGAGGTTAATGAGGAGCTCTTTACATGGGAAGCTCTTGACCTTAGAAGAAACAGAATAGATGCTCTTCTTGGACCCGGAATGAATATCCACAGAAGCCCTTTAAACGGTAGAAACTTTGAATATTTCTCAGAGGATCCAATCCTTACTGGTAAGCTTGTTTCGGCACAGCTTAGGGGTCTTCATAAGTATGACGTGACCGGAGTTATCAAGCATTTTGCAGGAAATACACAGGAGTTTAGAAGACACTTTGTGGATAACGTAGTGTCTGAGAGAGCTCTTCGCGAGATTTATCTTAAGGCTTTCGAGATTGCAGTAAGAGAGGGCAAGGCTCGTGCCATCATGAGTACATACGGCCCTGTAAACGGTATCTGGACAGCCAGCAGCTATGACCTTCTTACCACTATCCTTAGAGAAGAGTGGGGCTTTGATGGTATCGTAATGACTGACTGGTGGGCTATGGGTAATGACGAAGCAGGAGCACCCGGAAGCTATCAGAATGTAGCTGCTCAGGTTCGTGCACAGAATGACCTCAACATGGTTAATACAAGCTCTGAGGACAATTCTAACAATGATAATTTAGAGGAAGCTCTAAAGGAAGGAAAACTTACCAGAGCTGAGCTTGCAAGATGCGCAGCAAATATATGCAGATTTCTTCTTAAGACACCGGTATACAGACATATGCTTGGTGAGGAATCGGCCCTTGACGAGGAACTTAAAGATGCTGTAACTAAGGAAGATGCAGATCTTCAGGATATTGTAGATATTAAGTTTGCAGCAGATGAACTTGCTATAGATCCTAAGAAGATCACAGTAGCAAAGGGAGCTTCAACCACATTCCTTATTACAACACCCAGAAGATGTCTTATGGATCTTGAGCTTGTTATGAGAGCAGATAAGAATCAGCCTGATGTGGCTCAGCTTCCAATGACTGTCTTCCAGGACAGAATGCTTATTCAGTCTGTAACACTTACAGGAATGGATAAGGAGTGGAAGACAGTTAAGATAAGCCTTCGCCCTGCTGTGCTTGGTAATTCATATATGAAGATATACTTTGCACAGGCAGGTCTTGAGATTAAGTCTGCACGTCTCATAAGAACTGAGGACCTTGAGGATAAGTTCAAGAGAGGAATTACAGAACTGTGATAAATACTAAGATAGAATGACGCTTGCGACATTCTCGCGGAGCGTTTTTATATCATAGGAAAGAAATTTCCTATGATTAAAAAATCCCTCGGCAGTGGCGAACTGCCGGGGGATTTTTATGGAATGGGTTCAAACTTGTAAGTTCTGCGCCAGGCTAGAAGATACCTTGCCAAGCGTTAGCCCTTTACCGCACCTTCGATCATACCTTCCATGATCTGCTTCTGAGCGATAAGGAAGAGGATGATCATAGGTATTATTGCAAGAAGTGCTGCTGTAAGGATCAGGTTCCACTGTTTTACATAAGAACCAACGAAAGCCTGTACTGCAACAGGAAGTGTCTTAACAGGTCCATTCTGACCAAGCATCATGGAAGGAAGAAGATAGTCATTCCAGATCCACATACCATTCAGAATAGTTACGGTTGTAATAACCGGTGTAAGGAGCGGGAAGATTACTCTGAAGAATACCTGCTCCGGTGAGCATCCGTCAATTGATGCTGCTTCTTCAAGATCAAAAGGAATACCTTTGATAAATCCAACAAGGATGAATACGGTCATAGCTCCGCCAAATCCAAGGTAAGCAAATACGATACCGGGAACTGACTTAAGCATCGGGATTCCTACAAACTTTCCAACATCTCTGAAGGTAGCAATAAGAGGAAGCATAACTACCTGGAAAGGAATGATCATTGATGCAATAAATGTGAAGTAAATTACATTTGACCAAGCTGTCTTGTTTCTGCAGATAACCCATGCTGCCATTGCTCCAAAGAGAGCAAGTAAGATAAGTGACAGGATAGTAATAAGTGCTGAATAACCAAATGTAGGCCAGAATGTGAAACTTGAGTTGTTCACAACTTCACTTAAGTTTGCAAATAACTGCTTAAATGATGCACCATTAAGTCCAATCGGGTTTGCTGTGATATCTCCTGATAATTTAAATGAGTTGATCACAACAAGGAAGAAGGGGAATAGTACATATGCAGCAATTATAATTGCGATTACTAAGCGGATTACTACGCTTGATGTTTTCTCTTTTGTATGCATTATAATTCCACCTCCCTTTTATTTGATATACGAACCTGAAGAATTGAAACACAGGCTAGTATAATGAAGAACAATACGGCCTTCGCTTCGCCAAGAGCGTAGTTATCTTTGATGACAGCAGTATTGTAAATGTTAAGTGCAAGCATTTCGGTTCCGTTTGTAAGATACTGATCTAAGATTTCTACAGATCCCTTACCGTTTGTAAGAGCAAGGTTTACATCGAACTGCTTAAATGCACTTGTAAGTGTAAGGAATGTACATATTGTAATAGTAGGAGCGATCATGGGAATCTTAATACTGAAAAGAGTCTGCATGGGAGTTGCTCCATCAATGGCAGATGCTTCAAGTACATCTCCGGGAATTGTGTTAAGACCTGTGATGTAGATAAGCATTATATAACCTGCATACTGCCAGATATAAACAATGATTACAGCAAGGAAGGCAGTGTTCGTATCAGCCAGCATTGAATAATCTGTCTTGAAGAGCTCTGTTACTACATTACTGAAAATGAACTGCCAAATGTAACCAAGTACGATACCTCCGATAAGGTTCGGAAGGAAGTATGCTGCACGGAAGAATCCAAGACCCTTGATCTTTGATGTGCAAAGAAGAGCAAGGAGAAATGCAACAAGGTTAACCATTATCATATTACATACAACAAACAAGAATGTTAAAAAGATAGACCAAAGGAAACTTGGCTGTGTAAACATGCTTGTGTAATTATCGAATCCAACAGCATTTCTTACTCTGATACCGTCCCAATCAGTGAAAGAATAGCCTATACCCAAAAACAAAGGAATAATAACTGTTACTGCAAAAGCAAATAAAAGTGGAAATAAAAATAAAATATTAATAATAGTACGATGATGTTTAAGTGTAGGGAAAAAGTATAATCCAAGAACAATACCGATTACCCCAACAATTAATGTTGCGCCTCTGTAAGTGGCCTCTGATTTTGTGAAATCAAGATATAGAGACCAGGTAAGCAGTCCCAGTCCTGCAATCAGACATATCAAGGACATTGCTTTTTTTGTCGCAGATGGTGTTTTCATACGTGAATCTCCTTTATGGCGATAGCCAGGCAATAAAAAATGTAAGCCCCTATAAATAAGAAAGAAAACTGTGAATAGTTATAAAAATAGATAAATCGGGCAGAGCATTCGCTCTGCCCGTTTATATTATATCAGATTCAGATTATTCTGCGTAGTAGCCTTTGATAACCTTAGAAATCTTTGATACGAACTCATCAGCGTCTGCGATTGATCCCTTAGCGTAGTCAGCGAATACCTGACATGTCTCGTTCTGAAGACCATCCTTCTTAAGCATTGTGTGCCATCCGCTGTAGTTACCAGCATCGATGTAGCTCTTCATGCTCTTGTAGAAAGGATTTACAGCCTCATACTGGCAATCATCGAAAGGAGATACAAGACCAGCCTTGTTAACAAGGATATCTTGAGCTGAATCGCCTGCGCACCAGTTGAAGAATGCTTTAGCTGCATCTACGTTACCCTCTGAGTAAGCTACCCAGTATGAAGGGGGACCAGCGATGATTGTGTTAATGCCATCCTCAAATGCATAAGGAGCAAATCCACACTCAAAGTTTACGTCGTCAGGTGATGTTACACACCAGTTACCCTGTGTGATGAATACATACTTGCCTTCCTTGAAGCCGGCAACCTGATTGTCATATGTGCCGTCAACGAGGAGAGCAGGATCAGAATACTTATTCATCATGCCGATGAACTCAGCAAAGCTCTTCATTCTAGCTTCATCGATCTGACCACCGTCGTTAAGAAGATCGATGTATGTTGTGTCGTCAGCCTTAAGACCAGCGTCAAGATACTGACCGAATACGTGAGTACCTGATGACCAACCAAGGTTTGTAGGCTCTGCACACCAGCCAAATACAGCTGTGAATCCGAGCTCGTCCTTCTTAGCATCAAGTGTCTCGCAAGCTTCCTGCCAAGCTGCAGGGCTTGTAAGTGTTGAAGGATCTACGCCAGCTGCCTTAAGGATATCAGCGTTGTATCCAAGAGCTGTAGCCTCAACTGTGTAAGGGAAGCCGATTGTTCCCATTGTGTCGTTAACAAGTTCGAAACCTGTCTTATCAGTCCATTCCTCACCTGAGAGGTCAGCCAGAAGACCGTCCCATGTGTCAGCCTGGTTAGCTTCGATAACGAAGATATCAGGCATGTTGTCAGCCTGCTTCATCTTCTTGAGCTCATCGCCGGCGCTTGTGTCGCCACCGATTGTCTCGATAACTACTTCGTTGCCTGTCTCAGACTTGTAAAGCTCAGCGAGCTCCTTAAGCTGATCGTTGATTTCAGGCTTGCCGTTAAGAAGACGAATAGCTCCTTCTGCTACAGCTGTGTCAGCTGCTTCAGTAGCATCAGCCTCTTCAGTAGCTTCAGCTGCCTCTGTTGTCTCCTCGGTAGTTTCAGCAGCTGTCTCTTCAGATGCATCAGCTGCAGGTGTCTCTGTTGTGGAAGTGCTGCCACCGCATGCTACCATGCTAAGTGCCATTGTTCCAGCCAGAAGAACAGATAATACTTTCTTTTTCATGTTACCCTCCTTTTGTGCAACTTGCTAACCAAAATTATAGATTAGCGTGTACTTTTGCGCATAAGTTTTATGCTATGAAAAAAATACCACTTAAGAGAGCAAAATTCAAGCTTAAAATGCAATTTTAGCTCTGACAAAATAATACCTTATGCGCAAAAGGTGTACTGCAACTGCCCTCTCCAAATTTATTAATTCTTGGTAAAAGTTTTATAAAGAATGTCGAAACGAACTGGATTTCAAGGTTAAACGATTAAGCCAAGCCTCCTGGCGAAGCAGAAACTAAATAGGCAATATGCACAATTTGTGCATATTGCCTATAGGTCTAATCTGAGAGTTGCAGTCATGAGGCTGCAAGTATTATTTTTCCTTTTTCCTAGCCTTTACTGTATCTCGGATCACAAGTGTTGTGGGCAGAGAAATCTGCTTTGGTGTCTTTTTTCCACCGATTCTGTCAAGAAGAGTAGTGGCTGCAAGAACGCCCTTTTCCTTGACGCTCTGATGCACGGTGGTGAGGGCCGGTCTGTGGAGCTGTCCAAGGAGAGTATCATCAAATCCTGCAATGGATATATCCTCGGGGACATTCACACCTTTGTCCTTTAGTGCACACATGACCTGCACAGCATAGAGGTCAGATACGCACATGATGGCATCGAAATCTTTCGCTCTCTCACAAATCTCGTCCAGGGATTCGTCAATATCCTCTTTTCTGGGTCTTATCTTGAAGAACATGTCTTCCGAGAAGGAAAGTCCGTTTTCTTTAAGAGCTCTCTTGTAACCGGAAAATCTTGCATAGTCGACGCCGTTTAGGTTATCTGACAGGAAGGCTATTTTTTTATGACCAAGTTCGATCATGTAGTTGACCATATCAAAGCAGCCCTTCTCGTCATCAAGTCCTACGTTTACGAAATGCTTAATGCCCTCAATGGTGTAGGTGTCTATGCATACGATGGGCTTCTTGTATTTTTGACTTACACGGATGCCGTCATCTCCAAGCATACCAAAGAGCAGAAGACCGTCCACGTTCCAGGTGGATACCTGACGCATGATCTTGTCTATGTCGCTGGAAATATAGAGCATCATGAAATATCCCGCATTTCTGATGGATTCCTCAATACCACCGATGAGCTCGGAAACGAAAGGGTCCATCAGCAGGTTTTCATATTTGTCAGCTCTTGCCTTAAGAGCAACACCTATGATCTTGGATTCATTCTGAGCAAGATTTCTTGCATTTATATTTGGCACATAATCCACCTGCTTCAGGTAATCCTCGACGATTTTGATGGTCGCAGGAGATACCTCTTTTGTCTTCCCGTGAATAACGTTAGACACTGTGGTTGTGCTCATATTCAGTTGTTTTGCAATTTCTTTAATCGTAATCATGAAAAATGAGACCTGAAAAAAATTTGACTTTACAAACAAAAATTTTTGGATATATTGTAAAACTAACATGATGAAAAATCATTGTCAAAATTTTTAAAATGCACTTAAACATAGAAAAAACGCGACCAGTTTTATGAACGCAATTTCGATAACCATACCAAAAGTGCATTGGAAATTTTAATGTAGAAACTAAATAATGTTTTTATGAAATCATTTTTGAAAGGAATTAGAAATGAATAAGACCTACAACAAAATCGCTCCCATGAAACCTGTTACAGAGGAGATACTTAATAATGTAAGTATTGCAGATATGGCTATTCCGGCTGATATCCCTCATGGTGATATGCCCGGAGACAAGATAGAGATTGGCGATAGCCATATTGCAAAGGCTAAGACAGTTTTTCCTATTCTTATTAAATACTTAAGTGAAGTTACAGCTAAGAATCCTTACGGAAGAGCTGTAGTAACCGTATGTGGTGGATCAGGCGTTGGTAAGTCTGAGATTGCTTCACTTCTTTCTTATATGCTTGAGCAGGCCGGAATCGGCAGCTACACAATGTCAGGTGATAACTATCCTCACCGTATTCCTATGTATAACGATGCTGAGAGACTTCATACTTTCAGACAGAGTGCTATCAGAGGAATGGTTGATGCAGGTGATATGAACGCCGATCATCTTAAGGCAGTACAGGCTTGGCAGGAAGCAGGAGATGATGCTAATCCGGAGCATGTAAAGGAAAATCCATGGTTTGGTTCATATCTTGAAGCAGGTAAGAAGGCACTTTCTGAGTACCTTGGAACTCCAAACGAGACAGATTTTGCAGAGGTTGACAGCATCCTTGGCGCATTCAAGGATGGTGCAGATAAGCTCTGGCTTAAGAGAATGGGTAGAGATGAGACACAGCTCTGGTATGATGAAGTTGATATGACAAACAAGCAGGTTCTTATTATTGAGTGGACACACGGTAATACAGATTGCATGACTGAAGTTGATGTACCTGTTCTTCTTAACAGCACACCCCAGGAGACTCTTGAGCACAGAAGAAGCCGCGCACGTGACGGTAAGGTAGACAGTCCTTTCACAATGATGGTTCTTGAGCTTGAGCAGAACAAGCTTATGCAGCAGGCACACAAGGCTAAGATCATCGTTAGCAAACAGGGCGAGATCATCAGCTACGATGATTATAAGAAGCTTATGGGACTGTAAGATGTGGTATAAAAGGAGAGATTATGAGTAAATTTGTTGACAACGGACCTATGCTTAATGCATATCCCGACAGTTGCGGCGGTACTTTAGGTGATATCGTTACAATGCTTGAGAAGAAGGAATTTGCTGACACTTTCAGTTCTTTCTATATTCTTCCCAGCATCTATAATACTGATTTGGACAGAGGTTTCTCTGTTATTGATTATGGTATCAATGAGGAGCTTGGATCCAAGGAGGATCTTGACAGATTAAGAGCTCTTGGAATTGATCTTAAGCTTGATTTTATTCTTAACCATGCATCAGTTTTATCTCCTCAGTTCCAGGATCTTTTGAAAAATGGTGAGAAGTCAAAGTATGCAGACTTTTTCATTAACTGGAATAAGTTCTGGGATGGCTGCGGAGACATGACAGAAGAAGGATACATTCAGCCAAGAGAAGAGTATATCAAGGATATGTTCTTCAGAAAGCCAGGTCTTCCTATTCTTATGGTTCGTATGCCTGACGGCAAGGAGATTCCTTACTGGAATACTTTCTACCAGGAAGTTCAGTACAGAAGACCTGATGCACAGGACGTAATAAGTGCGGTAAGCGATTACAATGAAAAGAACGGCAACGCAGGCGCACCCAGAGTTCAGTACATGGTTGCAGGTAAGGTTGCAGAGCTTGTTTGTGATCAGCTTGATGATGGTAAAAAGCCGGAAGAAATTGACTTTGGAAAGTATACGAAATATCGTGAAGCGATCCTGGAATTTTTATCTTGCGGAAGAAAGTATCTTGGACAGATGGATCTCAATATTAAGTCCGACTTAGTATGGGAACATTATAAAAATACTTTAAAAACTTTATCAGGTTACGGTGCTTCAATAGTAAGACTTGATGCATTTGCATATGCTCCCAAGGAGCCCGGCAAGAAGAACTTCTTAAATGAGCCGGATACATGGGATGTTCTTGAAAAGGTAAGGCAGATTGCAGATGAGAACAATTTAAGACTTCTTCCTGAAATCCATGACAGCTACGGAGCCGGAATCTATGAGAAAGTAGCCGGAAAGGGTTACATGACCTATGACTTCTTCCTTCCCGGACTTCTCATCTATGCTATGGAAAAGAAGGACGGCGATGTCCTCTATAGATGGGCTAAGGAGATTCAGGATAAGAAGATCCGCGTGGTTAATATGCTTGGTTGCCATGATGGTATTCCGGTTCTTGATCTTAAGGGATTCATCGATGATTCTGAGATTGAGAAACTTATCGAGACTATCGTAGGAAGAGGCGGACTTGTAAAGAATCTTCATGGTCAGAAGAACATGTACTATCAGGTTAATTCTACCTATTATAGTGCACTTGGCGCTGATGATAAGAAGATGCTTTTTGCAAGAGCTCTTCAGATGTTTATGCCCGGAAAGCCTCAGGTATGGTATCTTGATCTCTTTGCAGGGGAAAATGATTATGCAGCTGTAGAGAGAGCAGGAGCAGGCGGACATAAGGAAATCAACAGAACAAATCTTACCAAGGAAGATTTGGAAGAGATGATGAAGAAGCCTGTTGTTGAAAAGCAGCTTGAGCTTCTCAGAATCAGAAATACAAATCCTGCATTTGGATTTGACAGCACACTCAATATGGATAAGCAGGGTTCTGTAATGACATTTACCTGGGAGAATGGCGGGAATAAGATTTCTCTTAAGGCAGATTTTGCTACATATGACTACGAGATTTTATAAAAACAACTCAAAATAAATAAATCATGACGGATTATGGTATTCTTATATCGTAATCCGTCTTTTTCTTTTATATGATATAAAAAAGCTCTGCAGAAATTTGAGAGGATAAACATGATTGGTAATTTGGAATACTACAAAGTATTTTATTATGTGGCAAAGCTTGGAGGAATCACGGCAGCGGCAAATCAGCTCAGTATTTCCCAGCCTGCGGTCAGTCAGCAGATAAAGCAGCTGGAAAGCAGCCTTGACGTTGCGCTTTTTAAGAGGACTTCCCGTGGCATGTCACTTACAGCTGAAGGGGAACTTCTATATAGATATGTGGCAAGAGGCTATGAGCAGATGGAGCAGGGAGAGCAGAGGCTTTCTCAGGTGCTAAGGCTTGACGCGGGAGAAGTCAGGATCGGTGCCAGTGATATGACTCTTAGATTTTTCCTTCTTCCTTATTTAGAGAAGTTCCATGAGCTATATCCCGGCATTAAGGTATCGGTTACTAACGGACCAACTCCCGAGACAATTAAATCTCTGGAGGATGACCTTATTGATTTTGGAATAGTTTCAACTGCTGATGAGATATCAGATCATAATGGAAAAAATTCTTCTATACATAAGTCAGATTCCGGAAGCGGCGAGCAGTCAAAAGCAGCCTGTAACCTTAAGTTCCATGAGGTCAGGGAAATAGAGGATATTTTTGTGGCGGGCAGACGCTTTACTTCCTATAAGAATCATATGCTTGATCTTAAGGATCTGGAAAACATGCCGCTGATTTTCCTTGAAGGCGATACCAGTACCGGAAAATATATAAATAAGTTCCTTGCAAAAAACGACGTTACGATTCATCCCGAATTCCATCTTGCTACCAGCGATATGATAGTCCAGTTTACGTTGAGGAATCTGGGAGTTGGATGCGTTGTCAGGGATTTTGCCAAGGAATATATTGATTCCGGAGTTTTGTTTGAACTTAGATTCCAGCAGAGAATTCCTCATCGTCACATGTGCATGGTTACCGACGAGAGCAGACCAAAGTCCATTGCAGCCCGCAAACTTATAGAATTGATAATGGAAACGAAAAAATAATCAGACGTATTCTTGAGATTCAGTAAATATGCGGGGTTATATAATATAAGCAAAACTTATATTAACTATAAATAATATTGATTTTACTTATAAAAGAAATTAAGTTATATTGATTATCGGTGTGAAATGACTCGCACTGATAATTTTTTTACTGTTAATACAGTGAATTCATGATTATTCATGAGAATGGAGAGAAAAAATGGTAAAAGCAGTAGTTGGAGCAAACTGGGGTGATGAGGGAAAAGGTAAGATCACAGACATGATGGCTGATCAGGCCGATGTGGTTATTCGTTTCCAGGGTGGAGCCAATGCAGGACACACCATCGTAAATGAGTATGGTAAATTTGCACTTCATACTCTTCCTTCAGGAGTTTTTCATCAGACAATAACAAATATCATTGGTAACGGTGTAGCACTTAATATTCCCGTACTTATGAAGGAACTTAATTCTGTAGTTGAGAAGAACGTTCCCAAGCCGAATCTTCTTATTTCAGATCGTTGTCAGATTGTGATGCCTTATCACATTCTTTTCGACGAGTATGAAGAGGAGAGACTTGCAGGTAAGTCATTCGGTTCAACAAAGTCAGGAATTGCACCCTTCTATTCAGATAAGTACGCTAAGATTGGTTTCCAGGTTAACGAGCTTTTCGACGAGGAGCTCTTAAAGGAAAAGGTTGAGAGAGTTCTTGTTACAAAGAACATCTTATTAAGAGAGCTTTATCACAAGCCTGAGATCGATCCCGCTGAGCTTCTTAATACACTTCACGAGTGGAGAGATATGGTTGCACCTTACGTTGCAGACACATCACTCTTCCTTGATAAGGCTATTAAGGAAAACAAGACAATCCTCCTTGAGGGTCAGCTTGGAACAATGAAGGATCCTGACCACGGAATCTATCCTATGGTTACTTCTTCATCAACACTTGCAGCTTATGGCGCAATCGGAGCAGGTATCGCTCCTTATGAGATAAAAGAGATCGTTGTTGTAAACAAGGCATATTCTTCAGCTGTTGGTGCCGGCGCATTCACATCTGAGATCTTCGGCGATGAAGCTGATGAGCTTAGAAGACGCGGTGGAGACGGCGGTGAGTACGGTGCAACAACAGGTCGTCCCCGCAGAATGGGTTGGTATGACTGCGTTGCAAGTAAGTATGGCTGCCGCCTTCAGGGCGCAACTGACGTAGCTTTCACAGTTTTAGATGTACTCGGCTACCTGGATGAGATCCCGGTATGTGTAGGCTACGACATCGATGGTGAGATCACTAAGGACTTCCCTGTAACTCACCTCCTTGAGAAGGCTAAGCCCGTATATGAGACTCTTCCCGGATGGAAGACAGATATCCGCGGAATCAAGAAGTATGAGGATCTTCCTGAGAACTGCAGAAAGTATATCGAGTTTATCGAGAAGGAGATTGGCTACCCGATAACAATGGTATCAAACGGACCTGCAAGAGAAGACATCATCTATCGTGAGAGTCCTCTTAAGAAATAAGAAACTGTACATTTCTATTATAATGTAGTAATCTAATTGAGCTGTTACTAAAATGTGGCAGCTCAATTTTAATATTAATGAGATTCCGGATATGGGATCATTTGCTTTTTAATGAGGAGAGATATAATGAGTCAGTTTGATGAAAACAAGACACCTCTATTTAAGAGGGTTGTAGCTATAATCGGAATCGTTCTTCTTGTGGGTTTATATGTCAACCTGCTTATTCAGGCCATATTTGGCAGCACAGGAATTGGCGGTGCTTTTGTTACAGCAGCTGCAGCAACAGTTGCAATACCGATCCTGATCTGGCTTGTTCTCTGGGTTTACACAGCTCTTACAGGAAAGAGAACAGTTGCATCTGCTGATCCCTATGGAAGATATGATGCCACTTCTTTAAATAAAGAAGATAAGGATTCCAAGATCACTACAGTAATCTTTGATATCGGCGAAGTTCTCGTAGATTTTTGTTGGAAGGACTTCCTTATTAACAAGGGATTTGATGAAGAAATGGCTGAGCGCATCGGTGATGCCAGTGTAAGAACATCTCAGTGGAAGGAAATTGACAGAGGCGTTCTTGATACAAAGGCTATTATAGACAGTTTTGTTAAGAATGATCCTGAGATCGAAGAAGAGATCAGAAGAGGCTATGATGATTTTTCAGGTCTTCTTAAGAAAAGAGAGAGAACCATTCCCTGGATCAAAGCTCTTAAGAATAATGGTTACAAGGTACTGTATCTTTCAAACTTTTCAGAGCAGGCACTTAGCGCCAATCCCTTTATGAATGAGTTTTTAGAGCTGACAGATGGCGGAATCTTAAGCTATAGAGATAAGGTAATAAAGCCCGATGCAGCTATTTACAATCTTCTTATGGAGAGAAACAACCTTACTCCTAAGGAGTGCGTATTCATTGACGATACAGCTGAGAACATTGAAGCAGCAAAGGCTCTTGGAATGAAGGGTATCGTATTTAAAAACTATGAGCAGGTAGACGCAGATCTTGCAGCTCTTGGAGTAAAATACGAGATTAATTAAAAAAGACTATTGACATGGGTCAGGTTATAGGGTTATACTACCCAAGTATGAAAACAAAGCAGAGGTTTCCACTCTCACCCTGAGGCACAGGCTTTCAGGCGTTAATACATTTCTTTTATAGCAGTAAGTAAGTTATGACTGCATGTTATCAGAATGTTATGTGGACTCCTTTGTGAGTCCATTTTTTATTGTTCTAAACAGTTTAGGAGGTACAAAGCCATTAGCGATTTATTCATTAATGAACAGATCAGGGACAAAGAAGTACGTGTAATTGGCGTTGATGGGGAGCAGTTGGGTGTTATGTCCATTCAGGAAGCCAAGAAGCTCGCTGATGAGGCAGGTGTTGATCTTGTTAAAATCGCGCCTAACGCAAAGCCGCCGGTTTGCCGCATTGTTGACTACGGCAAGTTCAAGTATGAGCAGCTTCGCAAAGAAAAGGAAGCACGTAAAAAGCAGAAGAATGTGGAGATTAAGGAGATCAGACTTTCTCCCAACATCGACACTAACGACCTTAATACTAAGGTTAATGCAGCCAAGAAGTTCCTTGAAAAAGGAAACAGAGTCAAGGTTACTCTGAGATTCAGAGGCCGTGAGATGGCTCACATGGGTGCAAGTGTGCATATTCTTACTGATTTCGCTGCAGCTCTTGAAGATGTTGCAGTTATAGATAAGCAGCCTAAGGTTGAGGGACGTAGTATGACAATGTTCCTTACTGAGAAGAAGTAATTTTTCAGAGCTATTTATTTCGGGCTGACACACGACCTAGTCGTGAAATTAAGACACTATGTTCCTTTCCGGGCATCCGGTAAGTTACATATATAGCAGTTATTATACAGCATAGGAGGATATAGTTATGCAGCACAAGATGAAAACAAACAGATCTGCTGCCAAGCGTTTCAAGGTAACAGGCACAGGTAAGCTGATCCGTAACAAGGCGTATAAGCGTCACATTCTTACAAAGAAGTCTACAAAGAGAAAGAGAAACTTAAGACAGGCAGCAGTAGTTGATGCTACCAATGTTAAGACTATGAAGAAGATTCTGCCTTACGTTTAATCTTAAGTGCAGTACGTTTTATTTGATTAATTTAGGAGGAAAACTATAATGGCAAGAATTAAAGGTGGCATGAATGCCAAGAAAAAGCATAAAAGAGTTTTAAAGCTCGCTAAGGGTTATAGAGGCGCTAGATCAAAGCAGTACAGAGTTGCTAAGCAGTCTGTAATGAGAGCCCTTACATCAGCATTCGCTGGACGTAAGCAGAAGAAGAGAGATATGAGATCACTTTGGATCACTCGTATCAACGCTGCTGCTCGTATCAACGGTATGTCATACTCAAAGCTTATGCATGGTCTTAAGCTCGCTGAGGTAGAGATCAACCGCAAGATGCTTGCTGAGATGGCTGTAAATGATCCTGAAGGATTCAAGACACTTACAGAGATCGCTAAGCAGAAGATTGCTTAATCTGAATATAGAAGTTCGAGATTATCAGACCGTATCGCCAAAAAAGGCGGTGCGGTTTTTTGTCGGAAACTAAAATTTCGTTTTAAGTGTTTGCGACAGATATTTTGGTAAAAATAAAATAATTGTAAAAAAATTTTAAAAATCTAAACTTTCTATTGATTTTTACTATCAAATGTTTTATCATAAATTCAAGCGAAAGTGTGAAATATATTTTCAATATGATTGTTAATTAAATAAAATGATTCAGGGCAAAGCTATCGCAAGGTAGTGACGCAAAGCTAAAAGGGTCTGTCGTATGTACAGATAGCCAGCTGCCTGAGCTTTTATTGATTTGTTGAAGCTCAGAAGAATTCACTAATGTAACTATGTCCTGTTTGAAAATTATTCGAACAGGGCTTTTTTCTGCAAGTTATACCGGTTTTATTTTTTCATCAATGCAGAGAGTTTCCGTAGTATTGAGTTTTTTGAAAGAGGAACCTGGTATGGCGAGAAGGAATAATATGCGCTTTAGCGCGGAGGAATTTGTAAAAAGTCACGAATTTGCCAGACGCTGGATATCTGTAATGATTGTAATTGCCTTACTTATAGGAGGCGTTACTTTGATTGCCATGAAGAAGGCTGCATCAGCTGTTACTGAAGACGGTGCTGATGAGATCGGTATGGTCCTTGATGCAGAAGAAGGCGAGGATGAAGTTACTTTTGAAGATTTCTATGGTGAATCAGCAGACATGGAAGATCAGGAAGATTCTGAAGCTGCAGATGGCTCTGAAGAAGACAGTGATAATTCAGATGAAGAAGTATCAGATGAAGAAGTATCAGATGAGACAGAGTATGCTGAAAGCTCTGACGAAGATATTGCATCTGATGACACTGATAGCGATGAAGATATCCAGAGTAGTGACTCTGATAATGAAGCCACAGATGCGGCTGATATAGATGAGCAGAATACTGATAGCAAGTTAGATGCTGAAGAAACTGAAGATACAGATGTAGAGGATGAACTTACAAAAGATGTGGTTCTTACAGTCTCCTACATTGATGAGGATGAAAATCTCATTCTCGATTCCGATGGAGTTCCTTATGCTGATGAGAAGGAGATCAACCTTAGTGACAGCATGGAATTCGAAAAAGATGCCCGCAAAATAGAAGGGTATACATTTAAGAAGGCTTACTTTGAGAAAACAGACTCAGACCGGGGTGATTCCGAGAAGCTGGATATTACCGGTATAGCAGTAAGGCTCTATACCGGGTCCGACGACTCTGAGTTTAAATATTATGAAGTGAATATAAATGAGGAAGAGACTCTTGATATAAAAGAGGATACGCAGCTTTTCTTTGTGTATGAAGCAGCCTGGGAAACTGCAGATGATACCAAAGAGGGAACGGACAATGATAAGAAGCTTGCAGGATCCGATAAAAACTCTTCCAAAGATGTGCCTGAGTCTGTTGATCTTTCTAAATTTGTTACAGAGACTGTAATTGAGAGAATGAATGACAAGGGTGAGTGGGAGGTAATCTCCGAAGCCGATATCAAAGAAGGCGATCACCTGAGAATAACTGTCAATTACGTTCTGTCTAAAGAAGCTGCCGCAAGTGATGATATTCACTTTGACATTCCGGAGCAATACGGAACAGCTTTTTCATCAGAATCAGACCTTGATGACGGAAATGGAAGTTACGAGGTAACTGACGACAATCAGATTAAGATCCAATATAATGATGATTTTAAGAAAAAACTTTCAGATGATGAAAGCAGCACTGACAAAGACAGCAGTGCTGCAGATTCTTCTGCTTCAATAAATGTGTCTAAAAGCAAAAAGCCGTCTATTCTAAGTTCTGTTTCGGGACTTAAGTATATGGGCGGGCTTTTTGATGGTTTCGCAATTAAAGCGCATGCAGCCAGAAATGGTAATATAACCGGAAGCGTTACAACAGAGACAGTGGTTTTATCTGATAAGGCAAAAAAAGGAGAGATGACCATTGTCGATGTTTCAGTTAAGAAGAATCCTGAGAGAGACTATTCAAGCCAGTCAGCTCCATATAAGGGTGGAACAGAGATAAGGTATGGCGACGAGATAAACAATGGCGACATGCTTTATTTTACCCTTAGTTATAAGCTTGATATCGGCACACTTAACGAGTCACGAAAATCTGTTAAGTATTCTCTTAAGGATCACAAGATTACTCCAATTAACGCTGTAGATGGAATCGTATACGACAATTCATATACTGCAGTTGGTACATTTTCAATATCCGGCGACGGCGTTGTAACCTTTGATTTCTATGATGATTTTGTGGAAAAGAATGCTAAGCACGAAGCTTACGGAAACTTCTATTTTCTTGCACAGGCTTCCGCTTCGTCAAATTCTGAAAAGGTTGAAAAAATCTACGATTTTGGCGACAACGTAACATTTAAGGTTATTATCAACAACGTAAAGGGAAGCGACCTGTCCATTCAGAAGCAGCAGAGCTATGATTCATCAAAAGGATACATGTATTATGCCATTACTTTGTCCAGCGTAAATGGTACAAAGACAGATATTGTAATTGACGATGTTATCAAGGTGTTCAACGCTACGATGACAGATACTACTGAGAATTCATGGCTTACAAGTCTTTTTACTTTTAACAATGTAAAAGGCGCCAGCATTTTCAAAGGAGATTCTCGGAATCCTACATATCTGACATGGAATCAGTTCAAGGTAAGTAATAGCGGAAGCAAGACAACTATTACTTTGCCTAAGCTTAACGCAAATGAGAAGTATACTCTTCAGTATTACTTTGAGGTTCCGGAGCAGGTAGCACTTTCTTCTGCAGGAATCAGGCTTAATAACTCAGCTAATGCAAAGTATGACAACGGTAAGAACGTTTCTGCTAATGTTGACTGGAGTTTTGGCGGAGTACCTAAGATCAGTAAGGCAGGTGAAGCTGACAGGAATAGTTACACAGTAACCTGGAGAATCACCCTTAACGAAGATCATAAGAACTTAAAGGGATATACCCTCAAGGATAATTTTGTAACACTGCTTGGGTATCAGTACACCCAAAAGAAAACACCTTACAAAGGAGATATGTGGGTTGAGAGCAGAGAGCAGTATGCAGGAAAAGGTTCCACACTTTCTCTTGGAAGTAAGATAACACTTGGTGGAAACGGATACACATTTACAAAAGATGATTATACAAAATATGTATTTGTTTATCAGGTAAGCTATAAGCCTTCTGATGTAATCTATCAGAACTGGCTTGTTAATGAAGCTAATATCAACGATGGCGTAAACAACAATAGCACTACGGGATACGCATGGGCCGGAACTGGCAACTATGTGGAAAAAGAAGCCACCGGAATAAACACAATAGATAGTGATAAAGCAAAGGTTCACTGGAAGCTTACTCTTAAGGCACCTATAAAGAGAACAGATGGAGCTAATAATTCCGAGTACTTCATGCTCTATGAGGTTCTTGAGAATGCTCAGGTGTTTACCAGAGAGGATGTTGAATCAGTAAAAACCGCCTTTAGGAATGCCTTTGGAAATGCTTTCGAGGTACAGGCTAAGAATAACTCCAATCAGGGAAGTGTTAACGGATGGAGAAGACTTGAGATCAAGATCTTCACTGATGTGCAGACAAATGTCACATTGGAGTTTACATCCACAGCATATATTGCTGAGGGAACAAAGAAGACTTCTTTTAAGAATAAGGCTTTTGTATATAACAGTAGTAATATTGCAGAGGCTACTCAGGATTTCGAAAAGATTTCTATTGAGAAGTTTGACGGAAATAACAATGCAGGAGACACTTCATACGAGTATATGTCTGATACTTTATACAAATCAGGAATACTTTCATGGGTGGTTAAAGCTAATATACCTGCAAATTACGAAGAAAACGGCAACGACCTTATTTATATCGTGGATACTCTTCCGGAGGATGTGAGCCTTATTAAAAACGGCGAGTATTCCGGAAATGCCTTAAACGGCCTTGAAGTTGCCGGAGATAACGGATTTAAAAACGCAGCAGCCTTTGGCGATGGAAACTGTAACTTAAAGTTTAACAACGTTAATTACACGAAAACTGTTGAGAAAAATAAGATAATCATTTCCTTCAAGGCAAGCGAGGCTAAGGGACAGACTGTATACTTCAGAGTTCGTGCAAAGATAAAGGATGGCTACTTTACGGAAGAAACTGTGACAGGAGAGTTTACAAACTCCGTAATGATCAGCAATAACGGTGAGACACCTCTTGACAGTAGCAGCCAGAAGCAGACAATTACCAATACTTCTCATGCTATAACTAAGGATGGAAAAAACGTTGAGAACTCACTTAATACAGTTGAGTACGTGGTAGAGGTCAATCCTAATCATGCAGATCTCTTAAAAGAAGGCGACACCATAAGACTTACAGATACACTTACTGCAAGTTCTACAGCTGATTTCACTGTAACGCTTGTAACCGGATCTGTGGAAGTTTACGAAGTGTCTGATGACGGCACTGAGACTCCGCTTCCTATCAATAGATATACATGTTCATCTTCGGTTTATGCTGCAGAGACAGGAGCGTATCCATATCATTGGAACTATGCGACTCTTGAGATGAATCTACCTGATGAAATGCATCTTAGAATCAAGTACAGATATCAGTTTGAAGGAACCGCTGATCAGTACATAAGTGCTAATAACAAGGCAACCCTCGAAGGAATTGTTGTTTCTAACAACTCTGCAGAGGATAGCAAACAGGTTAAGATTCAGGAAGCAGGAGCTAAGGCGTTTATCAAAGGAATTAACCTTTATAAGGTGGATAATGATAATCACAATAATTATCTGTCCGGAGCCAAGTTCTCGCTTCATGCATATGACAAGAACAGGGGAACTTTTGTAGCTGTACCTGCAAATACAGAGGACGGTTTCTATACAACAAACAGTGCAGGATATGTTCCGATAAACAACCTTACCTACAATCTGGCATACAAGCTGGTTGAGGAAGTTGCTCCCGATGGATACATAAAGAGAGAGACACCTTACTACTTCTGCATTGCATCAACGGATACCGGAAGATATCCGAGGTTGTGCCCTGAAAACTTCTTTACAGAACTTAACGGAGAAGAAATAACAGCCGGTGGATCTGTATTTATCGGAAACGATAAGGCAACCACATCCATAGTTGTGGAAAAAAAGTGGGAGAATGAAGATTCAACAACAAAGCCCAGATTCATAACTGTTAAAGTGGGACGTAGACTTGGCGCAGAGCAGAGTGTAGATAGTTCAAGTTATTACACTGTTAATATAGACAGAAGAGATGGCACCAATAGTATAACCCAGTACATAGGATTTCCTTCTGTAAGGAGTGGCTCAACACTTACCTTTAGCTTCTATGTTGACTACTCAAATGTGTATAACAAGCTTGCACCGGAGATAAAGATAAACGGCAATACCATAGATTACTCATCAGAGCTTAAGGCCGGAAGTGTTCAGGTGATAACCAAAACTGTGACAATAAACAGTGATACCAAGATAACTATCACAGATCCCTGGGGAATCAATGATGCTAATAAGTATCCTGCCGAGGCTCATGTGAAGGCACCTCAGTCAAGTTCAGATGGTAATCAGATAGCTATCGAAGAGAATAACTATAAAGAAATAACCATTACTGAAGATGATGATTGGGTTAGTGAAGTACCTAATCTTGAAAGATATTATACTGATAAGAATTCCGGAAAGAAGTACATGTGGAACTACTATGTATCTGAAGTTCAGAACGTGTATTACACAGCGAGCTATTCGGAAAACAACAAGACAGGCATAGGGTCAGGTACGATTACAATTACCAACTCAAGAAATAAAGTGCAGCCTTATGAGCTTCCTTCCACAGGTGGCACAGGCGAATTGATGTATGTGGTGATGGGAATGACGATGATGTTAATTGGCTTAATGTTAAGATTGCACATCGGTCGAAAAATTCGAAAAACTGACAACAACTGAGCGCAAAATAATATAAAAATTTTATAAAGAAAATATAAAGTTCATATTGATTTTTACTTATAAAAATTATATTATCAATCTACACAACTTAAACATATTACTAGAATTTCTATTACATTAAAGCCGATTTATGAAAGGTTGTTAGAGAGGCTTTGTGCTCTAAGATTTATATTCCCATTTTTTCAATGAGAGGTTAATTTATGGCTCAGAAAGACCTAAGGAAGCTTAATAGGCAAGAGCTTTTACAGATGATGATAGAGTTCTCTGAGGATGCGGAAGCAGCTAGAGAACACGAATTGGATATTCAGGAACAGTTTGAGAAGGAAAGAGAGCAGCTCCTGCAGCAGATGGCTGAGGAGAGAGCTGACCTTCTTGCCAAGTTCGATGAAGAGAAAGCTGAGATGAGGCGGATCTTCAATGACCAGAAGGAAGAACTACGAAATAAATTTCTGAAAGATATAAACGGTCTTAAGGACAGACAGGAGAGAGAAATCTCCGGACTTAAGGCAAGGCACGAGAGAGAGTTTGAGGGCTTTAGAACAAGGCTAGAGAGAGAAAAAGCTGAGATTCGTGCCGAGGTGGATGACAAGCTTCAGAAGATAGAAAAAGCAGGAACGCTTGCTGAGGCTGTATTATCCATAAACGGTTTCTTTGATGCCGCACAGAAGGCAGCGGAGCAGTTCACAGAGATTGTGGAAAAAACAGAGCCTGTTGCAGAAGAAAAGGCAGAGGAGGCTTCTGAGGAGAAAGCTACTACAAAGAAAGCTTCTACTGCAAAGAAAATTACCGCAGCTAAGAAGACTGAAACTAAAGAATCAGAGCCTACTGATATAGAAGCTGTTAAAGAAACAGAAGAAACAGCAAAAGAAACAAAAGCTAAAAAGACTACAAAAACAGCTGCCAAATCTACCAAGGCAGCCGCTAAGAAAACAACATCTGCAGCAAAAACTACTTCTAAGACATCGACTAAAAAAGCTGCAAAGTAATCCCAATACAACATTAAGTCAGACCTGATAAGAATAAGGTAGTTGAACACGGAATGGAATCACGTTTTTAACGACTTGTCAAGTACGAATTTTGCACGGTTTCGTGCAAAATTCGTATCCAAAAGTTAATATGCATATTCTAAAATAATAGAGCTTGCTTGCGAGAGCAAGTGTCTAATGTATATGCAACCTTATTCAGAAGGGGGTTTATATTTCTATCAATGCTTGGAATCTAAAAGAGGGGTTAGAGTCCGGTAGAGCAGCAGGGGATTAAGGAGAGTCCTTTAATGCGGGAAATAACCTACGCTGAAATTAAAAATCTACACCCGAATTTATGTTCAAAACAGAAAAGAATAGTGGAACGTATACAAGAAAAGGGAAAGCCTTCTGATAATAAGAAGATAGCCACTTTTCCACTTATGGTCTCGTTTTTTGTATTTGAAATCTGTTTTTTGCTAATTACACATGGGCATTACAGAATTGCTCAGGTTTTGCAGAAGCTGGGTTTTAAAGGAAAAAATCGTGATGTTGCAGAGACATTAGAGACAGACATCGAAATTAAGTCAGAGGGGGGCTTAAAGGAAAGCAATATGGACGAGCAGGTTCGTGATACAAACAACACATACAGGCCTTCATTGGATGAACTTAAGGCAGAGCTAAGAAGGGAAAAGAGAAAGAAAAACTACACCAAAACACTTCGAAATACAATCGTTGTTCTTGTTGTGGTTGCGGCTTTTTCTGTACTTGTATCAAGCTTCTTTATCACAGTGCTTAAAGTTACGGGAGACAGTATGACTCCTACTCTTGAGACCGGCCAGATAGTTATAGCTAATAACTACAGCACATTTGAGCCGGGAGAGCTTATAGCCTTTTATTACAACAACAGAGTTTTGGTGAAAAGAGTCATAGGTTCCCCCGGAGACTGGGTGAATATCGATGACAACGGGGTTGTATATGTAAACGGCGAGTCACTTGATGAGCCGTATGTATCTGATGCTTCCCAGTATCCTAATACAGGATCGGAGAGCGACAGAATTGAGTTTCCTTTTCAGGTGCCTGAAAACAGATATTTTGTTTTGGGAGACCACAGAACGGAATCAATTGATTCAAGGACAAATACAGTGGGATGTGTAACTCAGGAACAGCTGATAGGTGAAGTTGTTTTCAGAGTATTCCCATTTAATGTAATTGGAACATTTTAATAGATTATATCAGTTGGGTGGATTTAATTAATGGGGACGAGAGATAAAAAAGTTACGATTGAGGGGTTAATAAGAAAGCATAAGCAGGATAAGAAATGGATTTCTGTGATGGTATGCGTTGCCCTCCTTACAGGGTCACTTACAATGTATACGCTAAATAAGCCGGCAACTGCTGTAACAGAAGATGGAGCCGCCAGCGTCGGTATGACCTATGGCGACAGCGAATACGCTGATAGCATATGGGAGCCGATTCCTGAGGAAGACTTAGCCGGAACATCAGATGAATCCGATGCTGACGAAAGCGTTGAAGAGAATGCTGATGCTGAAACTGAAACATCAGATGAATCCAATGATTCCTCTGAGTCAGGAGAAAACTCTGACGAGACTGCTGATGCAGAAACTTCTGATACAGAAACTTCTGATGCAGAAGCTTCTGATGCTGAAACAACAGACAATGCTTCCGGAGAAGATACTACTCAGGCTGTAGATTCAGATGCGCCTGCAGATAGCAGCAGTGAGAGCACAGAAAGTGCTGCGGAAGATGCTCTTGAAAATACCGAGGATCAGCTTGCTCCTGTAAATGAAGATAAGCTTGCTGATGAAAACAGAAAAGGCGTTGACGTACCTGATTCTGTAGATCTTGCAGATTATATTACAGAGACAATAGTTGAGAGGCTTGGAAGTAATGGCGAGTGGGAAGTTATTGATGAAGCTGACATCAGAGAAGATGATAAGCTTCGCATAACTGTTAAATATAGAATGCCTGCTAAAGTAGCAGCAAGTGAAGACATCCACTACGATCTGCCAAAACAATACGGCGAGGCAGACATGCAGACCGGTGAACTTGAAGATGGAACCGGTGAGATTGAGGTTACAGAAGATAACCGAATACAGATTCAATACAATGACGATGTTAAAAACGAGGTGATTGATGAGGAAAAAGATGATACATCTGCATCCCTTAATATTTTTGAAAAAGCCTTTGGCGCACTGATCATTGTGGCACATGCCGAAGAGAATGATGGTTATATCACTAATTCCTTCACACTTATGGCAAGTGGAGCTACCAGTTTGGTTGTGGACGAAGCTGAAGTATATAAAGCCGTATATAAATGGGATCAAAATGGTAATCGATATTTGGTTACCGATCCAAAGGAACTTGAAAAAATAACGGACCAGCCTGTTGAAGAAGGTACTCCTTTATATTTCAAACTTAAGTTCCATGTTGATCCTAAAACACTGGATGCCAGTAAGCCTGATCAGTGCTCATTTTCATATGACTTAAGGCAGGCAGGTTTTACAACGGTTACTGAAGTGTCAGGAAGACCGGTTACAGACCTTAACGGTAATCAGATAGGAACTTATAGTATTACAGCGGATGGAAAAGTTACCTTTTATCCAAATGCTGAATATGTAAAGAGAAACAGCGACGGTGAAAAGCTCGAAGGATATTTTGATTTCGCAGCTGCGCTACATCAAGACAGCGAAAGCGGAAATGATGAAAAAGTCTATGAGTTCAACGATAAGGTAAAGATTACCGTAAGGATACTCAAAAACAGTGAACATACTGCTTCCGTTTATAAGCAGCCTGAAGGATATGATCCTAATACAGGAATAATCAAGTACAGTATCAGGATTTCCACAGGCGACAACGGAACAGGTTCAACCATAGATTTTGATGATGTCATGAGCGTATTTGGCTCAGATGGTAAGACATATGACTCACAGCTGACATCACTAATAAACTTTAATAACTGGACTTTCGAAGGATTTACTCTTGTAAAGGAGACTCCAACCGGAACAGTAGAGATGCCCGGATATTCACCGCAGCTAAACGGAAACAGATTTAGCATTAAGAATCTTCCGGCATTACAAAAGGGTGAAACCTATAAGCTTACCTATTCATATAAAGTACCTGATCAAATAAGAAATCAGATCAAGGTTTACCTGAATAA